>DOCD01000139.1:30149-34325 GCA_003503945.1 Clostridiales bacterium
AAATACTCCTATAGAGCTTGATAATATAAGATTTGTTTTGCATAATCAATATACCATATTTACAATGAAAAAATCAATTCTTTTAAAAAAATGGTTAATAGTTTATTGTCAAAACCATTATAAATTTTATGAATATTAGTATGAATTTAGGCTTTTCAACCATATAAAGTTTGTCTAATATTCATCTTTGATTTTCGCTACGAACACATTGAATTGTTCGCAAAATGATTTTGGTAATAGAATTCGTAAAAAATTTTTCACAAATTAATCAAATATTTGCCTTACGACGGCGTATGTGATATAATAAAAAATGACTGACGATAAATTCGGATATGACGGACTAAGGGGTGACCGGTATGTTGAAACACGAAGAGCTTATCATAAGAATGTCTTTTGACCAGAAGCTGCGCCTTATTATATCATCAAAGCCGTACGAAAGCAGTTCTGTCGAAAATTATAAATTCCCCGTGTTTTCGCTTTCGGCAAATCCTTTGGCGGGCGCAACGGGGGCTTATCAAACGCTTTTTCCGTCGGACAGCACGCTTTGCCGCACATTCGATATGCCGCTTATCCGCGAAGTTTATCGCGCCGTCGGCAACGAGGCGAAAGCCGACGCGGAAAACGCGTATTTCAACGTAAGCAATAATTTAAACCGTGAAAATTCGTCTGAGGATTATTTCCTTTCGGGCAATTTTGCCGCGCAGAAAATCGGCGGGGTTGCCTCTGCGGGCGTTTTGGTCAACTTCGAAAGCTCGCCCGCGGAGGACGAAGCAAGCTTTCGTGAAAGCTTAAAGCTTTTCGAGGGCTGCGTTTTCGGCGGGGCTAAGCCCGATTCGGTGTTGGTTCACGGCATAGAAGAGGCGGAAAAGCTTCCGCCCGAGTACCGCTTCGGCGGGCTTTTATACGGCGCGGCGTCCGAAATCGAGGAGGTCGCGCGGTATCTGTTTTACGGGTGCTCGCTCGTGTTTTTAAAGCGCGACTTTTCCGAGGAGCTTTTCACCCGTCTTAAAACGCTTACCGAGCTTTATAAAAAATCCGAAGCGGAGTATTCCGCGCGTAAAATCACGCTTGCCGAGTTCGACCGCAGAAAACGTTTCGGCGAAATACTCGACGAACGGGTTGTCGACCGCGCCTGCGACGACGTAATTTCCGTGCTTTTAAAACTGCGCGCGCAGACTCCCGCTTCGATTGACGAAGCGCTAAGCTCGCTCGATATCGAGCGCTCGGCTTTATTCGACGAGCGCCTGCACGACAAGCTCGCGCGGCTTGCCGCGGCGGAGGGGGTCGTGCTTCTCAAAAACAAGGGCGGCATACTCCCGCTCGACTTCAAAACCAAAGTCGCGGTAATCGGCGAATACGCAAAAAACGCCGAGTATCAGACCGAGCTTATAAAGACGACGCCCACCGCGGTGAGGCTGCCTTTCGAGGTTCTGAACGATTTCGATATCGAAACCGTCGGCTACGCCCACGGTTATGCGAAGGGGCAGAGCGGGCGAAGCGACCTTATCGCCTCCGCTACGGAGCTTTGCACCGAGGCGGATTGCGCGCTCGTCTATCTCTGCGCGGCAAAGGGCGCGAGGGAGCTGCCCGAGGGGCAGCGTGAGCTTTTAGCCGAGCTTGCTTCAAGGAAAATCAAATATATAGCCGTCGTAAGCGCGGACGGCGCAATCGATATGCCGTTTGCCGACCAAGCGGCGGCGATACTCTTTACGGGGCGGGGCGGTCAGTCCGTTCACGCCGCCGTCGCGGATATACTCACGGGCGAGGTCTGCCCGTCGGGCAAGCTTGCCGAAACATTCCCCGCGGTTCTGTCCGAAAAGAAGGAATACGCAAGCATCCCCGCATACGCCAGCCGCGACAACGTGCGGTTTGCGTTCGGGCACGGGCTTTCGTACACCTCGTTCGAATACAGAAACCTTGCCGTTACCGAAAACGGCGTAAGCTTTACCGCAGTGAACGTCGGCGACTGCGACGGCTACGCCGTTCCGCAGATGTACATATCGAACGACAAGGCAACATCTTCGCTGAAATACAGGCTTTTGCGCGGGTTTAAAAGGGTGTTTATCGGCAAGGGCGACGCCGTCAAGGTGGAAATTCCGTTTGACGCGGGCACGTTCAGGTCGTACGACAAAGAAAACGGCGTTTTCCGCGTAGAGGGCGGAGCGTACGAAATTTGTATAGGCGAAAGCGCGGCGGATATCAGGCTGAAAGGCGAAATAACGCTCAAAGAACACGTATTCGGCAAAGCGGAGGTTTTGCGCGAGGACGTAACCGACGACATTATGCCCGTCGGCTTTACCCGCACGAAAGAGGACGAAGCAATCCGCAAAGAGAAGAAAAAGCTTTCTTTCGGGCTCAGGCTTTTCTTAGCGCTTATGCTGACGCTGTATTACGACGGCATATGCGGCGCGCTTTTGTACGTGAATATCCCCGAAGAAAACTTTATTTTATGCGCGGTGCTGGGCGGGTTGCTTGCGGTCGGCAACGTGTTTGCGATAATTTACATAGTTTTAATAGCAAAGAGGCGCAGGCTTCAACGTAAGCTGCACCCCAAGGAAGTTCTGGGCGACATGGTCGAACGGGTCGCAGGCTTTAAGGAAATAGCGAAAATTTCCTACGAGCAGCCCGTCCCCGCGCCCGCGCCCGAAATAGAGGAGGAGCAGCCCGAGGAAGAGCAGCCCGAAGCTGAGGTAAAGGCGCAGTACGCCGCGGCGTTCGGCGACGAGGAGCGGGAAGCCCCCGTCTATGAAAAGAAGGTATCCTTTGCGGAGCTTTGCGACAACCTCCGCGCGTATATGCTCTATAAGGGAGTTTCTGTGGAGGCTTCCTCCGTGCGCGCGCTTATTGCGGCGCTGACGGCGGGCAAAGCGGTGTACTTAAACTGCGCGAACGCGGAAATTCTGCCCGCGTTTACCTCCGCGCTCAATTCGTATTTCGGGAATTTCTCGTACGTCACCGCGCACGATAACTGGGCCGAGCCAGACGATTTACTTTGGGTGGAAGAGGAGGAAGCGTTCATAACCTCCGATTTTGCCAACACGCTCAACTCCGCGTGCTCTACGCCAGATAAAAACAGGGTTGCGGTGATTGCGGGCGTGAAGGGCGCAAATCTTAAAAAATACTTCGGCGACTTTATACTCCATTCGATGTATCCGACGGAGGAAAGGACGCTCGTTTTAAGCGACGAGCTTACCCTTACATTGCCCGACAACGTAACCTATGTGCTCGTGGCGGCGGAGGGCGAGCGGGAGCTTCCGCCCGAGCTTTCCAAGGCATTTATCCGCGTGGACGTGATAGCTTCCGCAGCGGAGGGCGAGCATCCCGAAACGGAGGCGAAAAACGTTACGCGCGCCGCGCTTTCGGAAATGGTTTCGGAGGCGCGCGAAAGATGCTTCCTTGCCGAAAAGAGCTGGAAGCGGCTCGACGAGCTGACCGAAGCGGTGAACGCGTCGTGCGCGTTCCGTATAGGCAACAAGGACGTTCAGGCGCTCGAAAAGCTGACCTCCGTGATAATCGATTGCGGCGGCGACGAAAGCGAAGCGCTGATTTGCGCATTCACTTCGAAGATAGTTCCGCTTCTCAAAAACACCGCCCTATATCGCGGCGAGAACGGCGGGGCAACGCTTTCGGGCATGATTGAAAAACTTTTCGGCGACGAGGATATTACGTTTATCCGCAAGGCGCTCAACGGTTGAGGTAGGGGCAATGATTAAAGCATATTACGCATTGACCGCCGTCGACTGGGCGGCTGTCGGCAACAGAATATGGAACACCGTCACAAGCAAAAACGCTTTGCTTGTGTATTCGGTCGTTATCCTCGTGCTCGTAATCGCGCTCGCGGTACGGCTTATCGTGTCGGAAACGGAGCGCGCCGCAGCGCTCAAAGAGGAGCTTTCGGGCAAGGAGGAAGCGGCGCGAAAAGAGGAGGCGGAGCTTGCCGAAAAAAAGCTGAATAAAAAGCTCGACAACCTTGCGGAAAGCATAAAAACGGCGCAGACCCCCGTATATATACCGTCCGACTGCGCCCGCCCCGCGCCTATCGGCATAGCCGAGGAGCCTGAGGAGGGCGAAGAGGAGCGGCAGGGCAACGGTTCGCGCTTCTATATGCTTACGGAAATAGACAAGGAATACGAAAACAAGACCTCGCCCGAGTACGACGACAAAACAAGCCTCGAA
>DOCD01000175.1:0-926 GCA_003503945.1 Clostridiales bacterium
ATATAAAATCAGGTAATATTTTCGTAAATATAAATTCGCCTTGTTTTGGGGAAGTAACTCATATACAGGTGGTCGTCGCAATATTCGTCGCAGTTGTCTTTGCCTATATAGATTTTATCCCCGATTCCTTTATGGTAGCTTACGCTTATAAATATTTCTTCAAAATCGGGAATATTGGCGCGGTCGAGCAAAATTTCGTAAGGGGAGTCGTAGTTTTCAATGCGATAGTCGAAGCTGTCGAAGCAGCTTTCGATTGAGTTTTGAACTTCTTCGTTATATTCCCTCGCAAAGTCTTTCAGAAAATCTTTATCAATCTGATTGCACTCGTAAACCGCATAGAAGAAGCCCTCGCCGAACCAGCCTCCGCGATTATAAAAAACGTAGCTTGACGTTAAGTCGTCGGGCAGCTGCATATCCCACAGCTTATCCATATCGAAAACCACGCTTTTATGCTCCGTCGAAACCTTGTATTCGTCGTTCGCCGCTTGCGACAAACCGAAATAAAAGCACCCGCCGAACAAAATCACAGGCAAACAGCAAAGCACGATTTCGATTATTAAATCAATCTTTCTCTGTTTCATTTTAAAACCTTTAATAAGATTTTAAAACACAATTTACTATTTGTCAATTATTTTTTATTGTTTTACGATAAATTTATATTAAAAGTAAAAATCCCGCTTGAAGCGGGATTTTTTAAACTTTTTACCTTAATTCTATTCCGAGTTTGAATTTTAAGGCGCCGAGTATCTTTTTCACGAAGCCGTCGACTTTGTCCTCGATAGGTTCGTCTTTCGGCGTGAAGGTTATATTGAAAGCCATGCTTTTTTTGTTCTGCCCGACCTGCGCGCCGATATAAATATCGAACAGCGACACGTCGGTTACGTATTTGCACGCCGCATAAATTTCTTTTTCGATTTCGCCGCACG
>DOCD01000175.1:1227-3013 GCA_003503945.1 Clostridiales bacterium
TCGATTTCGCCGCACGTAATATTCTGTTCGCAGACAAGCGCCAGATCGCGCGTAACTTCGGCAAATTTCGGTATGGGTACGTAGCGGAAGGGCTTTGCGTGTTTTTTAAGCTCTTCGTAGTCGAGCTCGGCGATTACGACCGCCCTGTCGATTGCAAGCTCGGTCGCAACGGTGGGGGCGAGCACGCCCATATAACCTATTTCTTCTCCGTCGCAGCTGATTTTTGCCGTCATACCGGGGTGTAGGAAAGGCTTTTCCGCAGACTCGAACTCAAACGAAGTGTTCAAAAGCTTTGCAACGCACTCGACAATGCCCTTGACCTCGAAAAAGTCGCTTTTGCCCCACGCCGATATGCAAAGCCGTTTTTTCTCTTCGGGGAAGCTTTTAAGCGGCAGCTCTTCGGGCAGATAAACCTTCGCAAGCTCGAAAAGCTTTCCTTGCATATTCCCGCGGCGCAGATTGCGCACTACCGTATTAATCATAGAAGGCGCGAGCGTCGTGCGCATAACCGAAAGCTCCTCGCTTATAGGGTTAAGGATTTTTATAGTCTTTCTCTCGGCGCAGTCCTCGGGGTAGTGCAGCATATCGAGGTCTTTGACAGAATAGAAGGAGTAAGTCGAAATTTCGTAAAGTCCTTTGCCGACAAGCATATTTTTAAGCTTGTTTTCGGCTTTCTGCTCCTCGTTGTAGCCGCCGTTCGTAATCGTAGCGGAGGGGAGGAAGGTGCCCTCTATATTGTCGTAGCCGTAAAACCTTATTATCTCTTCCGCGATATCGGGGAAGCCGTCGATATCCTCCCTGTAAGCGGGTACGGTCAGATTGATTGCGTCGCCGTCGGTCTGAACGCCGAAGTTGAGGTCTTTAAGTATTTTGGTCATTTTCTCGACGGGCACTTCTATGCCTAAAAGCGAATTGATTTTCTGCGCGCTTACCGTAAGCTTTTTTCTGTCGCTGTTCGAATACTTTGTTTTAACGTCAACGTGGACGGAGGTAACCGTACCGCATTTAAGCTCTTCGATGAGGTGCAGAGCCCTTTGCATAGCCTTTTCAACAGTGTATTCGTTCACGCCCTTTTCGAAAAGCGCGGAGGAATCGGAGTGCTGACCCAAAGCCCTCGCCGTCTTTCTTACGCTGTCGCGCGCGAACTTTGCGCATTCGAACAGTACGTCCTTGGTTTCGTCGGTAATTTCGCTGTTCAGCCCGCCCATAATGCCCGCAAGCGCGCACGGCTTTTTCGCGTCGCAAATTACGAGATTGTCGCTTTTAAGCGTAAATTCGTTATTATCGAGCGTGGTTATTTTTTCGCCGTTTTCCGCCCTGCGGATTATTATTTCGCCTCCTTCGAGCTTGCCGAAATCGAAGGCGTGCATAGGCTGCCCCATTTCAAGCAAAACGTAGTTGGTTATATCCACTATACAGCTTATCGAGCGTATTCCGCTCAGCGCGAGCCTGCGTTTCATATATGCGGGCGTGGGTACGTTTTTCACGTCCTTTACTAGGTGACCTATATATCTGGGGCAAACCTCGGGCGCAAGGTCGCTTATTTTAACCTTGTCGCCGCAGTTTACGGCAGTGTAGGAGCAGTCGGGCTCTTTCAGCTTTTTGCCGAGCACCGCGGCAACCTCGCGGGCGATGCCTAAAACGCTCTGGCAGTCGGGGCGGTTCGCCGTGATTGAAATATCGAAGATATAATCGTCGAGCCCGAGTAGGGGTTTTATGTCGTCGCCGTTTTTGCTTTCGGGCGGCAGAATCAAAAGCCCGTTGTAATCCCCGCCCTCGTACATAT
>DOCD01000175.1:3252-3461 GCA_003503945.1 Clostridiales bacterium
CCGCCCTCGTACATATCGCCGTTTATGCCGAGCTCCGCGCCCGAGCAAAGCATGCCGAAGGAATCAAGCCCGCGCAGCTTGCCTTTTTTTATTGTCATAATCCCTTCTACGGTAACGTGGTCTTTCGCGGTCGCGTAAACCGTAGCGCCTATGAGGGCGCAGGGGGCTTTTCTGCCCTTTTTGACGTTGTCCGCGCCGCAGCAAATCTG
>DOCD01000175.1:3737-4059 GCA_003503945.1 Clostridiales bacterium
GTCCGCGCCGCAGCAAATCTGAAATTCGCCCTTATCGCCGCAGTCGACCTTGCAAAGGTGCAGGTGGGTGCCCTCTACGGGCTCGCACTCGGTAACTTCGCCGACAACCACGCCCGAAACGTCCTTGCCGACCTCGTAAAGCTCCTCGACCTCGAAGCCGCAGCCGAACAGTTTTTTTTGCAGCTCCTCCGCGGTAACGTCTATATCAACAAATTCTTTAAGCCAACTTAAAAGTACTTTCATATTAAACCTCTTTCACGCGTTTATTTTTCTTCGAAAAATAAACGCCGTGATATTTTTTGTCGTAAATTTTCTTAACGGG
>DOCD01000149.1 GCA_003503945.1 Clostridiales bacterium
ACGGAGGTAATAACAATGACAACAAAAACTAAAAAAACGACGGCGGTTATGGCGGCGTTTGCGGTTATTACAACCGCTTCCGCAGGGTTTATCTCTGCGTGCGCGCCCAAGGCTGAAAACGGCGGCTATACTTATAACGATTATATGTCATCGCTTGCAACAAACTGGAACCCGCATACGTGGGAAATGAACGTGGATAACGATATCCTTAATTTTGTGGCAAGTCCGTTTGTGGACGTGTCAATCGACGATTCTGCGGAGGGCATATACCAGTGGGTATACGAAATGGCTACCTCGGTAGAGGACGTAACGAAAGCCAACGTCGCAGACCTTGCAAAATACGGCTCTTCTTATACGGGCACGCCCGATGCGGGTTACGTATACGAAATCAAACTCAACCCCGACGCATGCTGGCAGAACGGCGTAAAGATTACTGCGGACGACTATCTGTACTCCATGGAGCAGCTGCTCCGTTCGGATATGCGCAACTACCGCGCAAACCTTTATATTTCGGGCGAAAACGCGCTTGCGGGCGCGAGGGCGTTCTATAATTCCGACGCGCCTATTTACAGCCCGGTGGTTCCGGCTTACGGCGAAGGCGAAACGCCCGACTATTCGTTAGATATAACTTCAAAAAACGTGTACATTAACCTTACTTCGGAAGATATGACGGTTGCGCCCTATTCGTTCAAATTTTTGTACGAACGCGAGTTCATTGAGCCCGAAGCGTACGCGGCTTTCGACGGTGCGGCAAATGCATACGGATATATTCAGGTAACCGACGACAACAAACAGGCGGTTTACACGATTGTGGACCAGTATTTATCCGCATTCGATATGTCCATTTACACCGACGAGGGCAAAACGCAGATAAACGAAGACCTTTTCAAGGAATTCCTTTTCTATATAAGCGGCACGGGCGACCACGTGACCTTCGATAAGGTCGGCTTGTACAAGGTGGACGATTACACGATTCGTTACGTTCTGAACACCTATGAAGAGAAGGGTTATTTCCTTTCCTCGCTTACAGGCGCTACCTGGCTCGTGTACAAGGATTTGTACGAAGCCAACTTCGATACCTCCGGCGAGCTCGTTACTACTTCCTACGGTACGAGCGTGGATAAAACGATGTCGTACGGGGTTTACAAATTGCAGACCTACGAAGCCGACAGGCAGCTCGTGCTCGTTCACAACGAAAACTGGTACGGCTTCGATAAGGACGAAAACGGCGACCTTGTCCGCGACGAATACGGCAATCTCGTTTCGCACACCAAATTCGAGGTGGACGGAAAGCACGTTCGCCAGTGGCAGACCTCCAAAATCGTCATAGACGTAATTCAGCCCGACACGGCGGAAAGCGTTTTCCTTAAAGGCGATTTGACGAGCTGGGCTCCGTCGGCTACCAAAATGTCGGAATACAGGACGAGCGACAAGCTGTATTCGGTTGACGATACGTACACGACTTATCTGTACTTCAACACCGATTTAAACGCGCTTAAAGGTATGGATACGGCGGAGGGCAACGAAAACAGCGTAGTTGTAAGAAACGACAACTTCCGCAAAGCGTTCAGCCTTGCAATAAACCGTTCGGAGTGGGTTTCGGCTACGGCGGGATATCACCCCGCATACTCGTTAATGAACGGGCTGTACTTCTACGACATATTCAACAACCCCGATTCGAGCTATCGCAAGAGCGACGAAGCGATGCAGGCGATATGTAACCTTTACGGCGTCGAATACGGTGCGGATAAAACCTATAAGACGCTCGAAGAAGCCTATGGCTCGATAACGGGCTACAACCTGACCGAAGCGAAAGAGCTTATGAAAAAGGCTTACACGGAAATCGCGGCGGATTCGAGCTACGGTTACACGGGCGGCAATATAAAAATACGAATTGCCTGGTCTGGCGGCGCGCTTACGTCCGATCACCAGCAGCAGGTCGCGCTTCTCGAAAAATATATAAACGCGGCGGCGGAGGGCTCGGGCTTCGGCAAAATCACGCTCGAAGCGGTAGGCAACGTTGATACGCCTTATTCTCAGGTTCCCGCGGGTAAATTCGCGATAGGCTACGGCGCGTGGGGCGGTGCGGCGTTCTATCCTTTCCGCAACTTCCAGGTTTATATGGACCCCGACAGCTACGATTTGAACGAGGCCGGTTGCTGGGACCCCACTACCGAAACGGTTACGCTTAATGTGGGAGGCACAGACGTTACTATGACCTGGCAGAAGTGGAGCCAGAGCATGATGGGCGTAGGCGAGTACGCCACCGCGGACAATGCGACAAAGCTTTCGATTACCGCGCAGCTCGAAGAAAAGTACCTTTCGAAGTATTACTCGATACCGCTTTCTTCGATGACGAACAACACCATACTATCGTATAAGGTAAGCTATTACACCGAAAACTACAATATTATGTACGATTTCGGCGGGCTCAGGCTTATGGTTTATAACTACAACGACGACCAGTGGGCGGAGTTCGTAAAGAAAAACAACGGTAAATTGAGTTACGTTTAATCTGACGGCAGAAAATTTCAAGGGGTAACGGGGGAAAAACTCCCGTTACCTGTCTGCCTATAATAAGGAAACAATATTATGCGAATGTTCAAATACGTAGTGAAGAGGGTGCTTTTGATGCTCCTTTCCTTCTTCGTAATAATAACCGTCTGCTTTGTGCTCGTACGTATGCTGCCGCGCAATCTGCCGACGGATAAAAACCTTGCGGCGGTAATCGAAGCACGCTGGGAGGCTTTGGGCTACAACAAGCCCATTATAGTGCAGTACGGCATCTATCTCAAAAATATTTTCACCGCGTGGGATTTCGGCACAAGCTGGTACATTTCCACTTTGACCCCCGCGTGGGACGTAATCGTCGACAGGCTCGCGCCTACGGTGCTCGTAAACCTGTATTCGCTTCTGTTTTCGATACCCATAGGCTTGCTTCTGGGTATACTTGCGGCGGTCAAAAAAAATAAATGGCAGGATACGTTTATAAGTACGGCAACGATGATTTTCATTTCCGTTCCGTCGTATGTATACGCTTTCCTCGTGCAGTACTTTTTCTACTATAAGCTGGGCTGGTTCCCCGCGATTGTGTCCTCGCTTGCCGACGCGGGCGGGTCGTGGCTGTCGCCCAAAATGTTTTACAGTATGATTTTGCCCGTGCTCGCGCTGTCATTCGGCGAAATAGCGGGGCTGTGCCGCTATACCCGTGCGGAGCTCACCGAAACGCTTACCTCGGACTATATGCTTCTCGCAAGGACGAAGGGGCTCACCCGCGGTCAGGCGACCGTGCGCCACGCCCTGCGCAACGCTATGGTTCCGATACTTCCCATGATAATTTCAAGCTTTATATCCATACTCGGCGGTTCGATGATTATCGAGCAGATTTTCTCTATCCCCGGCGTAGGTAAGCTGTACATTCAGTCTATCCAGCTTCTGGATTACGACGTGTTTATGATGGATACGGTATTTTACACCTTCATAGGCTTGCTCGCGGGCATAGTGGTGGATATAAGCTACGGCTTTATCGACCCGAGAATACGTATGGGGGAAAGATAAAATGGACGATAAATTCAATAAAATTCCCAAAGACAAATTCGAGTTTGCCGACGGCGGCGACGTATATCACGACAAATCGTTATCGACCAAGCCCGTCGGGTACTTCCGCGACGCCTTCAACCGCTTCCGCAAAAGCAAGGCGGCGGTAGTCGCCGCGATAATAATCGCGCTTATCGTGCTGTTTGCGATTTTCGCGCCCCTTTTCAACACCCGCTACGATTCGTCGTTTATGGACCCGTATTACGCAAGAAAGGTTCCGCGTAACATCGCGCTTTCCAAAATCGGCATAGCCGACGGTACCGTTTCGCGCGACAGCTCCGAAAAGGGACTTATTTACAATCTGTCGATAGGTATCGGTGCGGAGGACGGCGAGGGCAAGGGCGGCATAAGCTCGAAGGACGCTATGGACGGGTATTATCAGCCCGTTAAAAAAATAGGCGACAAAAAGCAGTCGGCGGGTTCGTCGATTTACCCCATTAAGCTCGAAAACTATCTTGAAGTAGGCTTTATTTACAGACAGATTCCCCGGTCGCAGTATGCCGAAATAGTAGAGTGGCAAAATCAAACGGGACTGCGCGTTCTGTATCCTCTCGTTGCGGATAACGGATACTGCCCCGACCCGACCGAGGCGAACTATTGGTACAAAATGGACTCCCGCCTCAATCCTCTGCGCGTGGGCGCCGACGGAAAAACTTCGGTTATTTCCTACAACGACAATAATTTTACGCTCGAAGACAACTATCTTCGTGACGAAGCGGGCAACCCCGTGTACTATCAGTATGCGGGCGGCGGCAGCAGCGCGGAAAACGCAGAGTACAAGGTGCGCGTACTGTACTACAATTATTACAGGTACGTAAACGGGTTCGAGCCGCAGTATCTTTTCGGCACGGACAGTCAGGGCTACGACCTTGCGTTAAGGCTTGCAAGCGGCATAAAACTTAGCCTTCTGGTTGCATTGTTCGTGTCGGTCATAAACCTGTTCATAGGCGCGGTATACGGCGCGATAGAGGGCTATTACGGCGGCAAGACCGACCTTATTATGGAGCGCATAAGCGACATTCTGTCGGGTATGCCCTTCATAGTGCTCGCAACGCTGTTCCAGCTTCACTTTGCGGCGAAGGTGGGGGTTATCCCCAGCCTGTTGTTTGCGTTCGTTTTAACGGGCTGGATAGGCACGGCATCAACGGTCAGGACGCAGTTTTACAGGTTCAAAAATCAGGAATACGTGCTTGCGGCAAGGACGCTCGGCGCGCGCGACAGAAGGATTATCTGGAAGCATATTTTCCCCAACTCGTTGGGTATGATAATAACCTCTTCCGCGCTCGTAATCCCCGGCGTAATCTTCAACGAAAGCATGTTAAGCTTCCTCGGCATAGTAAATTTAGGCAATTCCTCGACGACCAGCCTCGGCACGCTGCTTTCCGACGCGTCGGCTATCTGGACTAACTGCCCGCACCTTATGCTTTTCCCCGCAATCGTAATTTCGCTTTTGATGATATGTTTCAATCTGTTCGGCAACGGCTTGCGCGACGCGTTCAATCCGGGGCTGCGCGGCACGGAGGGCGGAAATGGATAATAGAGAACTTAAACTCGAAGTAAAAAACTTAAAAATTTCATTCCGCACCGACGCGGGCAAGGTTCAGGCGGTCAGGGATATTTCCTTTGACCTTTATAAGGGCGAAACGCTTGCGATAGTGGGCGAAAGCGGCTCGGGCAAGTCGGTCACCAACCGCGCCATAATGGGCATTCTCGCGGGCAACGCGATTAAAGACGGGGGCGAAATAATCTACGACGGGCAGGACTTGATGAAAATTTCGGAAGAAAGATTCAACCGCCTGCGCGGCGATAAGATAGCCATGATTTATCAGGACCCTCTGTCCTCGCTCAACCCCATAATGCGCGTCGGCAAACAGATGACCGAAGCTATGCTGATAAAGGGCAAGCTCAGCCAGAAGCAGTCGCGCAGGGATTTTAATACAATGCTTGCGCGCATAAACGTGAGTATGGATTTATCCCGCGGCGCAGACGAGGCGGTTAAGGCGGAAAATAAGCAGAAGTGCGCAGATTTCAATAAATTCGAGTATAAGCATCTGGAGCTGGAAAACGCCTACAACAGGGCGTACGAGGCGGCGGAGGACTGCATAGCGGAAATCGACGACGTACTTTTCAGGATTGAAAACAATTCCTTTAAAGACGTCGCGCGCGACGTCGCCGAAATAGCTTCGGTTGCCGCGGGAAGCGTGCAGACGTACGTTGTAAACGAACGCGCGGAGGAGCTGAAAACCCTTCTCGGCAAGGTCGGTAAAGCCGTCAAAACGCCGTTTCCCCGCAGAATAAAGGATTTAACCGACTTTATTTTAGGAAAGCAACAGCCCGAGGAGCATACCGCGGCGTATCCCGAACTTGCCGAGGATTTGAAAAATATTCGGCAAATCCTCGCCGAGGCTACGGGTTTAACCAAACCCAACTTTTTCGCAATGGGCTATTACCTTACGTTTTCGGGTCAGCCCCTGCCCGATATGGGCGTGGAGCAGCTTAACAAATATCTTCGTAATTATCTCGACGACAATTTTATGCTCGGCTTCATTTCGCTTGAAAAGGAGGGGCTTAAATACGCCCACGCAAAATCGTGCGAAGAAAAACGGTTTGCAATCAAGGTTATCGACGCATATCTGCCCGTTTTCGAAGAGGATAAACCCGATAAAAAAGAGGTTGCGGACGCGGTAAAACGGCTTATAGAAGCGGTTGAAAGCGGTATTGACAGGCTCGAAATCATAAAAGATAACACGGCTTACACCTTTGCTTCGAGCCTTAAAGCGGCGGTTAACGCCTATTATGCGGGCATAGTCGGCAACAAAAAGGAGCAAAAGCGGTACGTTAAGCAGAAATCCGCCTACGATAAAAAAGCCGCTAAGGGCAAAACGCCTTCGTGGAAGGTCGCCGATAAAAACCTTACCGATCTGGAGGCGGCTAAAAACGATATTTTAAATATTATTTTACGCGTAAGGCGGGTATATGAGAAAAGTATCGCAAATACGGATATAAACTTTGACGAACGCGCGGTCGCTATGATAGACTATTTAAAGGAAAAGGCGAGCGGGGTTGTTTACAAGGTTACCCGCCGTATGGCTAAAACCCGCGCTTTGAAGCTTTTGGAGGAGGTCGGCATACCCGACCCCAGAAAGAGGTTCAACCAATTCCCGTTCGAGTTTTCGGGCGGAATGCGCCAGAGAATAGTTATCGCGATAGCCCTTTCGGCGAATCCCGATATACTGATTTGCGACGAGCCGACCACCGCGCTCGACGTGACGATTCAGTCGCAGATACTCGAACTTATAAACAAGGTAAAGGCTCAGCGAAATTTGTCGGTTATATTCATTACCCACGATTTGGGCGTTGTTGCGAATATGGCGGACAGGGTCGCGGTTATGTACGCGGGCAAGATTGTGGAAATAGGCACGGTGAACGATATATTCTATTCGCCCGCGCACCCCTATACGTGGGCGCTTTTATCGTCTATGCCCGACCTCGAAACCAAAGAAAAGCTCGAAGCTATCCCCGGTACCCCGCCGAATATGGTATATCCGCCCAAGGGCGACGCCTTTGCGGAGCGGAACAGGTACGCGCTGAAAATAGACTTCGAGCAGCAACCGCCTATGTTTAAAATATCAGATACGCATTCCGCGGCGACGTGGCTTTTACACCCCGACGCGCCCAAGGTCGAGCCGCCCAAAACGGTTACGGCAAGGATAGCGCGTATGAAAGAGGCGAGGGAGGCTGCAAATGAGTGACAATAATGTATTATTAAAGGTCGAACACTTTTGCCAGTATTTCAAGGCAGGGAATCAGGAGCTGAAAGCGGTTGACGACGTCAGCTTCGAAATCAAAAAGGGTGAAGTTTTCGGGCTTGTCGGCGAAAGCGGCTGCGGCAAAACTACGCTCGGCAGAACTATTTTAAGGCTGTATGACGTTACGAAAGGCGACGTATGGTTTAAAGGACAAAAGGTTTCCGAGCTCAAAAACAGCGAGTTCGACAAGCTTCGTCCCAACATGCAGATGATTTTTCAGGACCCTTACTCAAGCCTTTCGCCCAGAATTACGGTCGGTGAAATCATAGGCGGAGCGGCTCTTCAGCATAAAATCGTTGATAAGAGCGGCTATCACGACTATATTTTAAGCGTAATGGATATGTGCGGACTTCAACCGCACTACTTTGAAAGATGTCCCCACGAGTTTTCGGGCGGACAAAGACAGAGAATTTGTATTGCCCGCGCGCTCGCGTTAAAGCCCGAGCTCGTTGTTTGCGACGAACCCGTATCCGCGCTTGACGTTTCGATTCAGGCGCAGATTNNGATAATAAAGCTGTACGACGTGACGGGCGGCAGCGTGTATTTCGACGGAAAGAGAATTTGCGCGGGGACGCGTTCCTACAAGGATAAAGCCGCTGCGGCGCGCGCTGAGTATAAAAGGGAAGCGGCGGAAATAAAAAAGCAGTACTCCGAAGATAAGGCGCAGCGCGAAAAAGAGCTTTCCGCCGCGCAGGAAAGGTATGCGGCGGTTTTGCGCGAACAGACCGAAAATATCAAAAAAGCCAAAGAGGACGAGCGCATTGCTAAGAAAGAAAAGCTCGCGACGAAAATCCAGATGATATTTCAGGACCCTATCGCAAGTCTTAACCCGCGCATGACCGTTAGGGAAATTATAGCCGAAGGTCTTATAATTCAGGGCGTAAAGGATAAAAAATATATCGACGAACAGGTCTATAAAATGCTCGACCTCGTAGGGCTCGTGCCCGAACACGCAGGCAGGTACCCGCACGAGTTTTCGGGCGGGCAGCGGCAGAGGATAGGCATTGCAAGGGCGGTAATTATGAAGCCCGAGCTGATTATAGCCGACGAACCCATATCCGCGCTCGACGTGTCCATTCAGGCGCAGGTTATAAACCTGTTAAACGATTTAAGGCACAAGCTGGGGCTTACAATACTGTTCATTGCGCACGATTTGTCGGTGGTAAAATACTTTTCCGACAAAGTCGGGGTAATGCATTTCGGTAAAATGGTCGAGCTTGCGCCCGCGGACGAACTGTTCGCAAAGCCGTTACACCCCTATACGAAATCGCTGTTATCCGCAATTCCTCTGCCCGACCCCGAGTCGGAAAAGCGCAGGAAGAGGATAATATACAACCCTATCGCCGAACACGATTATTCGACGGATAAGCCGCGAATGCGGGAAATATCTAAGGAACATTTTGTTTATTGCAACGATGCCGAATACGACAGATACACAGCCGAAATCAAATGAAAGTAAGCTCAACAAAAAAAATATAATAAGGTACGCAGTATGCGCGGCGGCGGGGCTATTATTCGTCCTCGCCGTCGTAAGCATAGAAAATATCTATGCGCAGACTTCGGCAAAGGAGGTTATGCGCATACTTTCCGACGGCTTTTTTGTTTCGGGAATATGTTTTGCGGGCGTGGGGCTTTTAATTTTTGCAAGCAACGGCGGCGCATTCGATATTTTAGGCTATGGTTTTCGAATGGTTTTCGAGGTTTTCCGCCGCGATTTATCAAAGCGCAAATATAAAGACTACTACGAATACCGCAAGGCGAAGCGCGAAAAACCGCGCAGCGTAGCGTATGTGCTTGTCGTCGGTATCGCGCTTATACTTATCGCCGTCGTTTTTACGGTTATTTATTATAATGTTTAAACTTCTTTCGGCTCGTACGGCTCGCTCGCTTCGATGCCTATGAGCAGCCCTATTTTAAAGCCCTCCACAAAAAAATCGTCTATTTCGACGGAGGAGGCGGCGTCAACGGCGTCTTCGAATTCGTCGAACAGCTTCATAATATCGGGATATGCTTCAATCTTTTCGATAAGCTTATCGTGCAAATTGCTTGTTTTTTCAATAAGCTTGAAATACTTGTCGCTTATAGGTACTCTTTCCGTCAAACCTCTGCTGTGATGACATACATCCAAAATAGTTGATTTTTTCATAATTAATACTCCTTGACAAGTCACTATAATGACATTATACGGTCATTTTAGTGACTTGTCAAGCAATTTGGTCACAATTGTGATATAATTAAATTATGGAAGAATTTACTCTTAGATTAAAAGAATTACGAACAGCAAAAAGACTTTCTCAACAGCAACTTGCAAAAGAAATAGGTGTAGGGCGTTCTTCAATTACTTACTGGGAGATGGGTGAAAAAATCCCAAGCGCGCAAGCGATAGTAACGCTTGCAAGGTACTTCGGGGTAACTACCGATTATTTGCTCGGCGAATCCGATATAAAATAAAAATCGAAATTAAGCCTTCCCCCTTTTAAGGGGGAAGGTGTCTTTGTCATAAGACAAAGACAGATGAGGGATGTATTGCCTTGACAATTTTATTACTTTAAAGTATTATAATTAAGCCGCGACTGCAACGCGGCGGTGAACGGGGCGACCTGTGGCGGTTAGCACTTCCTTAAAAGGAGGTGATAATTATGGGTATTGAATACATATTGCTGTTGTTAAGGTTGATTAACGACGGAATTGTTTCTTCTATTACCGTAACTAATACTATGGTAACGATACGCATAAAAAAATAACTGCCCCTCGGTCAAAGTCGGACAGTTATTTTAATTGAACAACTTAGGCTAACCGTCGCTTAACCTCAATCGGTTATCGCCCTTGTTCATTTATATTATATTCGCTATTTAGAAATTTGTCAAGGCTTTTATAAAAATTTAACATTTTCTTAAAAATGAATATAATATAAGAGTACTATATTTTTAAGAGGCAAATTATGAAAATATGTATTTTCGGCGCGGCAAGCGCGCATATTGATAAAATATATATCGACGAAACCGAAAAACTCGCGAAAAAGCTTGCGCAAAAAGGGCATTCGCTCGTGTTCGGCGCGGGCGCCACGGGGCTTATGGGCGCGGCTGCGCGCGGCTTTAAGGCGGGCGGCGGCTTTGTTCACGGGGTTATTCCCGAGTTTTTCAGGGAGGAAAGCGTCGAAGCCATTTTCGACGGCTGCGACAAAATAACTTATACCAAAACCATGTCCGAAAGGAAGTTCGTAATGGAGGGCGAGGCGGAAGCCTTTATTATAACCCCCGGCGGCATAGGCACCTTTGAGGAATTCTTCGAAGTGCTCACCTTAAAACAGCTCGGCAGGCACAATAAGGCTATCGCGATACTAAACACGCTCAATTATTACGACGATTTGGAAAAGTTTATGAACACCGTTGCCGAACGTAAATTTATGACGTTCAAGTGCGGCGAAATGTACAAAGTTTTCAATGACGCAGATAAGCTTATCGACTATATCGAAAGTTACGTCCCCGACGACGGCGGCTGGCGAAAGCTTAAAATCGGCGATTAGTTTTAAGGAGTAACTCATATGATAAACGTAGCGTTTGTATGTATGGGCAATATCTGCCGTTCGCCCATGGCTGAGCTTATATTCAAAAAAATGGTAAAGGAAAGGGGGCTTGAATTAAGCTTCCGCATAACCTCGTTTGCTACGCACGACTGCGAGGAGGGCAACCCTATATATCCTCCCGCAAAAAAGACGCTTTCCGAGCACGGTATAATCGGCGGGCACACCGCAAAGCAGATAAGCCTTGCCGACGTCAAAAATAACGACTATATCCTCGTTATGGACAGCAGCAACCTTTTTGACTTATTGCGCCTGACGGGCGGTGAGTACGGCGCGAAGATTTTAAAGCTGTGTTCTTTTACCTCTCACCCGCGCGACGTTGCCGACCCGTGGTACACGCGCGACTTCGAAAAGGCGTACCGCGACATTTACGACGGCTGCGAGTGCTTCCTCGATTACTTACTCAAAGAAAAGAAGGAAGCTTTTACTGACGATAAATACCATTAAAAAAAGCCCCGTTTAAGGGGCTTTAATTTTTACGCGTTTTTCTTTGCGAACAGTCCGAACTTTTTGTGCTCGGCAACGGTTGCGGCGGAGCGCCTTTCCTTGCCCATATAGAAGAGTGCAAGCGTGCCGGGGCCCACGTGAGAGCCCGTGCAAAGGTCGTAAAACTCGATAACGATATCGTTCGCGCCAAGCTGTCTGAGCTTATCCGCCAGCGCGTTCGCGTCCTCCTCGCAGTCGCAGTGGGTTATTGCGATAGTCTGGTTTGCGGGGTCTATGACGTTGTCGGTAAAGTTCTTAATCATTGCGTCGATTGATTTCTTTCTGCCGCGCTCCTTTGCATATACCGTGAGCATGGCGGGGGACGAGCCGTCCGCGTGCAGCATAGGCTTTATGTTCAAAAGCGCGCCGGCAATTGCGACAATGGTCGAAACTCTTCCGCTTCTTTTAAGGTATTTTAAATCGTTTACCGTCACGACGGAGTTCATTCTGTATCTGTTTTCCTCAATCCACGCGGCGCACGCGTCAAGACTTTCGCCCGCAGATTTCATCTTTGCCGCCTGAACGGCTAAAAGCCCTTCGCCGAGCGAGGCGTTCACGCTGTCTAAAACGAACATTTTTCTTTCGGGGAACTTTTCTTTTAAAGCGTTCATTGCCTTTACCGCCTGCGCGTACGTGCCGCTCAGCCCCTGCGTAATGGTCACAAGCAGAACGTCTTTACCCTGTTCCATAGAGGGGGAAATCGCGTTAATAAAATCCTCCTCGCACACGAGCGAGGTTTTTATGTCCGCGCCCTCCGATAAAAGCTTGTAGTAGGCTTTCGCCGTTTCTTTGAAAGGCTTGTCGTGTTCGTAGCAGGATTTAATAGTTCCGTTTACGGTGTACGTGAAGGGGATAACTTTAATGCCCGTTTCTTCAACCATTTCGTCCGTCAGGTTTGCGGCGGAATCGACGAAAATATCAAACTCGTTATTCATAATTAAACACCTCGAAATTTATGTGTATTTTATAAATTAGCGCCTCGGCGGTGCGTATCCCGCCCGTCGTACGGCTATAATTATATTATCACCCTAAATCACGGAAAAACAACACATTTTGCCTAAATTGTTGTCCACGATTTGAAATTGCAGGTAAACTGAATAAATTCACGACTCTACCGACAAAATTTCATACTCTACTCACAGTAGAGTGCCATAAACAGTTGAACTTTTTGCCGATACGTGTTAAAATAATGATATGGACGAGTTAAAAGAAACGATAGCTAAAAATCTTACCGAGCTTCGTACGCACGCTCATCTTACGCAGTTGCAGCTTGCGGAAATGCTCAATTATTCGGATAAGGCCGTTTCCAAGTGGGAGCGGGGAGAAGCCATACCCGATATCCGCGTACTCATTAAACTTGCGGAAATCTATAACATAAAGGTCGACGATATAATTTCTTCCGCGGCTACTCAGAAGATTGTAAAACCCAAACTCGATACCGGCAAAAAACGGCTTTTGATTATCCTTTTATCCCTCGGGCTCGTGTGGTTTGTCGCCACGGGCATTTTTATGGTATTCTTTTTTATCCCGCTGACCGAAAGCTACGCGTGGCTCACATTTATCTGCGCGCCCTTCGCGTGTGCGATAATCGCAACCGTTTTTTCGGTAAAATGGGGCAACCGTATAACAAACATGATTACTTGCTCGCTTATTGTCTGGACGGCGGCGGTAATTTTCAATGTGTTCGTAAACGTGTTTTCCGACTTCGATAAAATGTACTTTCTGTATATCGTCGCGGGCGCGTTTGAAGTACTGATTATTTTATGGTTTACGCTTCGCAAATTCTATAAGCGCAAGCGTTGAGAGGTTATGAATATGGATTTAATTAAACTTGCAGCAGCACTTATCCCCGATACTGATTTGCTTGCGCCCGAAGAGTACGAGAAAATTTATCCCGAACGCGACCGCGCGCCCAAGGCGGAGGTGACCCGTCTTGCGCCCTCGCCAACGGGCTTTATTCACCTCGGCAACCTGTATTCGGCGCTTGCCGATGAGCGGAGCGCGCACACCACGGGCGGCGTGTTCTATTTAAGGATTGAGGATACGGACGAAAAACGCAGGGTGGACGGCGCGGTGGAAAGCGTAATTCGCAGCCTGAACTATTTCGGCATTAACTTCGACGAGGGCGCGGAATTGAATTCTCCCTTGAACAAATACGGCCCCTACTATCAGCGCCGGCGCGCCAAAATTTATCGAAGCTTTGTGAAAAAGCTTTTGGAGCAGGGGCTTGCGTACCCTTGCTTTTGTACCGAGGACGAGCTCAACGCAGTTCGTGAAAAGCAGACCGCCGAAAAAAAGACGACGGGCTATTACGGCGAGTTTGCAAAGTGCCGCAACCTTACCGAAGAGCAAATTTACGAAAATTTAAGGGCGGGCAAGCCCTTTGTTATCCGCCTTAAATCGCAGGGCAGCATAGAAAACAAAATGACCTTCCGCGACGCGATAAAGGGCGATATCACGGTCACCGAAAACGATCAGGACGTCGTAATACTCAAATCCGACGGTATCCCCACGTACCATTTCGCGCATGCGATTGACGACCATTTTATGCGCACCACGCTCGTTATCCGCGGCGAAGAATGGCTTTCTAGCCTGCCCGTCCATATCGAGCTTCATAAAGTTTTAGGCTTCAAACCGCCCAGATACGCGCACACCTCGTCGCTTATGAAAATGGACGGCGGCACCAAACGCAAGCTTTCCAAGAGAAAGGACCCCGAGCTTTCGCTCGATTTTTACAGAAAAGCCGGCTATTTTCCCGTCGCGGTCGTAAAGTATCTTATGACGATTTTGAACTCCGATTTCGAGGAATGGTCGCTTAAAAACCCCGACGCAGACTACCGCACGTTTAAATTCAGGATAGAAAAGATGAGCCGCAGCGGCGCGCTGTTCGATTTGGATAAATTAAACGATATTTCCAAAAACGAAATTTCCCGCCTTTCCGCAAAGCAGTGCTTCGATTTTCTTAAAAGCTGGGTTGACGAGTTCGGCACGGATAAAGACAGGGCGCATTTTGCCGACGAAGAATATATAATAAAAGTGCTCGAACTCATTATGGGCGTCGGCGGCAAAAAACGCAGAAAGGATATCGAGCGCGCCGAGCAGGGCGTTCGTTTAATCGATTATTTCTTCGACGATACTTTTACCCCCGAATACGCTTACCGCTTCGATAAAGAGGTGGTTAACACGGTTTTGCAAAGCTTTGCCGAGGTTTACGACCCCGCCGACGATAACTCGGTATGGTTTAACAAGGTCAAATCTATCGCGCCGAAGGTCGGCTTTGCCGCGGAAATGAGCGAGTATAAGGCGAACCCAGAAGCGTACAAGGGCAACGTGTCGGATATAGCCGAAATTTTGCGCATTGCGGTGACGGGTATGCCCAACTCGCCCGATTTGTGTACGATAATGCGCATACTCGGCAAAGACCGCTCCGTAAAGCGTTTGCAGGACGGGGAAATTAAATAGATATGCAGATTATCGACGGTTTTCTCGTTGCCGCGTTTCTGTTTTTCGTTGGCAGCGTTTCGGGCTGGTGTATAGAAGTTATATTCAGAAGATTTTTCTCCGCAAAAAAATGGATAAACCCCGGCTTTTTAACGGGGCCGTATCTTCCGTTGTACGGCTTCGGCGTTGTCGGGCTTTTTGCGATTTCGCTTTTGCCGATAAACACGGGCTACTATTGGCTCGACAGCGTGCTCATTATTCTGATTATGGGCGTCGTTATGACGCTTATCGAGTATATCGCGGGGCTTATCTTTATAAAGGGGCTTAAAATCAAGCTTTGGGATTATACTGACAGATGGGGCAACGTGCAGGGCATAATCTGCCCGTTGTTCTCGTTTTTGTGGCTACTCGTGTGCGCTTTTTACTATTTCGTGATAGACCCTTTCGTCATTGACGCGGTCATGTGGTTCGTGCACCATATAACATTTGCGTTCTTCGTGGGGGTATTTTTCGGCGTGTTCTTCGTCGACTTGGGTCACTCCATAAACCTTACCGCAAAGATAACCGCTTTTGCGAAAAAGCATAACATAGTCGTTTCCTTTGAAAAGTTAAAGGAGAGCATAAAGGACAGGATAGAAAAGCTCGGCGAAAGAAAAGCGAACTTTTTGTTTCCGTTCAAATCCAATAAAACCTTGAACGAAGATTTGGACGACTACCGCGAAGAGGGTCAGGGAGAAAAGCAATGATTTTTATCAGTTTTTCACTTTGCGTTTTATATTTTCACACATTGAATTAATATAATACAGTTAATACAAATAATGGAGAGGCTTGAAAAAATGCTACAATTAAAGGATATCAAAAAGGATTATCCCGTCGCGGGGGAAGCGGTGCATGCCTTAAAGGGCGTAAGCTTAAACTTCCGCAAAAACGAATTCGTATCCATTTTAGGCGCTTCGGGTTGCGGAAAAACCACCCTTTTGAATATTATAGGCGGGCTCGACAAATATACCTCGGGCGACCTGATAATCAACGGCGTCAGCACAAAGCAGTATACCGACAGGGACTGGGATACTTACCGCAACCACAGCATAGGCTTCATTTTCCAGAGCTATCATTTAATCCCTCACCAGACGATATTGCAGAACGTAGAGCTTGCGCTCACGATATCGGGCGTAGATAAGGAGGAGCGCAGAAGGCGCGCCATAGAAGCGCTGGATAAGGTCGGGCTGAAAGACAGGATACACAACCGCCCCAACCAGCTTTCGGGCGGGCAGGCGCAGAGGGTTGCGATAGCCCGCGCGCTTATAAACGACCCCGAAATAGTGCTTGCCGACGAGCCTACGGGCGCGCTCGATTCAAAAACCAGTGTTCAGATAATGGAGCTTTTGAAGGAAATTTCAAAAGACCGCCTTGTCATAATGGTAACGCACAACCCCGAGCTTGCCGAACAGTATTCGACGCGTATAATAAGGCTTCTGGACGGGCTTGTGGTCGACGATTCGAAGCCCTTCGACGGCGTCGAAGAAGCTGCCGCCGACGAGCAGCCCGAACAGTTACCCGAGCAAACGACGAACAAGGGCAAAAAGAAAAAGTCGTCAATGTCGTTCGGCATGGCGTTTATGCTGTCCTTGAAAAACCTTATGTCAAAGGCGAAGCGTACCACTATGGTCGCGTTCGCGGGCAGCATAGGCATTATAGGCGTTTCTCTGGTGCTTGCCATTTCCTCGGGCGTGCAGGGTTATATAAAGAGTATGGAGGACGATATGCTTTCGGGCTATCCGCTTACGGTAACCGAAACCGCGATTGACTTCAACGCGCTTATGGATTTTGCGAATATGTCGGGCACGAAGCTTGAAATCGATAAACTGAAAGACAAGGTTTACGTCGACTCCCTTCTCGAAACCTTAATGAATTTCAACAACGCAACCGTTACCAACGTTATTACAAAGGATTATAAAGATTACGTCGACGCAATGCCGAAAGACTATTACAACGCTTTGCAATACGGCTTTGACTTCGATATGTCTAACTATATATATACGGACTTCAAGCATAAAGTGCCGACGGGCGAGGAGGTGACCGAAAACGTATCGGTTACGGGCATAAGGGCTATTTACTCTTCCGTGCTCGGCAAACAGCCCGACTATGAGGAATACGCACCCATGATTTCCACCGTGGATTCGTTCGACGAAATCCCCGATAATTACAACTATATCCTTTCGCAGTACGATATTTTGGCTTCGTACAACGGTAAAACGGAAAATCTTACCGAAGCGGAATTAAAGGATATTTTCGAAAATAAAGACAGCCTTATTATGGTTATCCACGATAATTCCTTTTCGGATTTGAACTTCGGGCAGTACGGCTATATGACTCAGGACGAATTTCTGAACTTTGCCTACAAGGCGCAGGGCGGCGAATACGACCAGAGTATAATAGACAAGTACAACGGCAAGTATGAGAACGGTAAATGGGACGACAACTTAAAAGGCACCGATTTTTCGCATTTCGTCGGCGAAAACGCCAAAACCTTCAAATGGTATCCCAATGACACAATATTTACCGTTCCGGAATTAACCGATATATTTAAAATGAATTATAACGGTATGGAAATACCTATTACAAGATTTGACCCCCAAACCGGCGAGGAAAGAGTTCCGTTCAAATATAATCCCGACTCGGAAAACTTTGATAAGAGCCAAGGGGTTGATTTAAAGGTCAAAGTAATTCTGCAAAAGAAAGAGGGCTTATCTTACGGCTGCCTTTCTTCGGGTATGTACTACACGAAAGCGCTTACCGAGCATACGATACAGTCCTCGCTCGGCAGCAATATCGTAAAACACATCAACGAAAAGGGCGCGCTTCAATGGCTGCCGTATAATTATTCGTTTACTTATCCCACGCCCGAAGATTCAAGCGTACTTGAATCGGCTGACGCAACGTATTATATATTCAATGCGGGCGGAATGATGTCGGCGATGGGCGGAGGCGGTTCGGCAAGCGCTTTGCAAGTATCCGCGGGCATGGTTGCGGGCAGCGAGCTGCCTACAAGCTTTAAAATTTATCCCCTTAACTTCGACGCGAAGGACCTCGTCACCGAGTACCTCGATAAGTGGAACGACGCTTGCGAGGAGGGCAAGGGCACTTTGGCGTTTACCAAAGCCGACGGCACCGCCGCCGAAATAACGGGGCTCGAAGAGGGCGATATGGTTAAGTATACCGATACCGTCGGGCTAATCATTATGATGGTAAACACAATGATTCAGATGATAACCATCGCGCTTATCGCGTTTACCGCGCTTTCGCTCGTTGTTTCGACAGTTATGGTGGGCATAATAACTTACGTATCGGTAGTCGAGCGCATTAAAGAGATAGGCATACTCCGCTCCGTAGGCGCAAGGAAGAAGGATATAAAACGCCTTTTCAATGCCGAAACCTTTATAATAGGGCTCGCCGCGGGGCTCGTCGGTATAATGATAACGTATATATTATCGCTTATAATCAACGTGATAGTGGGAAGCCTTACGGGCGTGTTCACAATCGCCGCACTGCCTATCTGGCAGGCGCTCATAATGGTAGCCATAAGCGTGGGGCTTACGCTGATTTCGGGTTTGATACCCGCTTCGGCAGCCGCCAAAAAGGACCCCGTTGTGGCGCTGAGAACAGAATAATGCACAGCAAAAACCTCTGACGCAGCTTCTGCCGTCGGGGGTTTAAAAATTAATGCCGAATAAGTAATAATTTACCGATAAAATGTTTGACAGTAATTTTTGATTGTGGTAGAATAAAGCAAGAATAAAAAAAGGAGAAAATTCTCATGAAGAAAATTTTTAAAACATTAGCCGTATGCGCTGTTGCCGGCACTCTCTGTGCGGGCGTTGCCGCTATGGCGGGCTGTGCCGAAAAGACCGAAACCTTTACCGGCGAATACAAATATGACAATGCCTGGACGCCCGGCGATACCTACGGCGTTAAGGTAAAAGTCGAAGTAAAGGGTGACAAAATCACGAAAGTTACCTACCAGGAGGACACTGACCATTATGTAAACGTATCTCCTTCATGGCAAGCAGGTGTTCCCGAAGGCTCTCTCGGAGCCACAGCTACGAAGGAAAAGGCACAAAAATATCTTGACGATACTTTCGTAGGTAAAACCGTTAAAGAGGTAAAGGACCTTAAAGTAGCGGTTGACGCTACCGGTGCTCCCATAGCTGTTACAAAGGACAATAATAAGCAGACGCTTGACAGCGCTTATATCCTTTCGGGCGCTACGCAGACCAGCGGCAGATTTGTACTCGCTATCCAGAACGCTCTTAACGATATCCACACGGGCGATGCTTTTGGACTTGTCCATGGCGCGGGCTATGCAGGCTTTGCTTCCGTTACGGTAAAAGCGGGCGCTATAACCGACGTTCAGCTTTCCGAAGTTTGCCTTCCCACGTATGTTACAATTCCTAACGACGATACCACTATCGGTGCAGATTACAAGGTAAAAGCTACCGTTAAAGACCACGGCAAAGACGTAGAAAAAACCTTCTACAAAACCGTAACCTTTGGCAGCGTGACTATGACTTATGACGTAACGAAGGGCTATGTGGTAGGCGACAAAACGATGGTTGAGTTCTTCCAGGACGCTCAGAACGTAAAAACGTACTATAAAGCTGTTATGGCAGGTAAAGTTGCTGTTGTCGTAGGCGAGGGCAATGAAGGTAAAAAGACCGACGTTATGACAAAAGCGGCTCTTTCCAAAGAAGAAAACGGATATTGGGCAAGTGCAAATGGTTCGGTTCTTACTCCCGCAACCGGTAAAACTTATTGGATGGCAAACCGTGACGCAACTTGCAAATACGTTAAAGAACATGGCGTTGATAATCTTTTGAATTTAGCCAGGGCTGACGCTGAGAATGTTCACTCTTTCTGGATGGACGGAACTGTAAGTACGGGCGCAACTTGGTCTGATATGAACAGTAAAAATACTACTAATTACGTTTCATATGCTCAGCTTATTAAAAATGCGTTCGATGCAAAGTATTAATTTAAAATAAACAACAAAAAGCGTTCGTTCAAACGAACGCTTTTTTTGTGTAATCAAATAATGACTTTATAAAAGGCTCCCCTTAGTAAGGCCGAGAACGGATTTATAAAAGGCTCCCCTTAGCAAGGGGAGC
>DOCD01000065.1:0-7371 GCA_003503945.1 Clostridiales bacterium
TTACTAAATTAATTTACGGGGTTGGGGTCGTTTTTTTCGTTGTCGTTCTCTTCAAGCACCACCGTTCCGTTTGCGATTGTGGCTTTATGAGGCCAAACACTGTTACTACCCGTACCTCTCGCATCGAGAACGCAAGAAATATCGTAAGTTAAACCCGTCAGATTACCTGATATCGCGGCGATATTTGCGCATAACAAACCAACCTGATAATAAGAGTATCTGCTGACAATTTCTGGGCCTATATGAAGCACGCCGTCCACTTCAACCTTTTCGAATTTCGCACCCGCCGCTATCTGTCCCGCAAACATACCGAATGTGCTGCCCGTCATTCTGCTCGCCGTCCTCAGTGTGTACGACAAATTTTTGAACTTTATATCGTTGAACACCGCAGTTGACGCAATCGAGCCGAAGATACCGCCGCGCATCTGGCTGGAATCGTTTTGCTGGGTAACCGTTATGTTCGAGAAGGTGTGACCGTGCCCGTTAAATGTACCGGTAAACTCGCCCGTCATAAGACCCGTTCGCCAGTTAATTTTATCGACGCTGAAATCTATATCGGTATAAATTTCATAGCTTCCGTCTATCCTCGCGTTTGCAACGAACTGCTCGGGTGAAAATATGTGAAACCAGTTGCCGTCGATTAAATCGAGATATAAATCGAGGTTGCCGTTTTCGGACGTACCGCTTTCCTCTGCGACCTTGCCCTTATGGTTGATTTGGGTCGCTTCGTTTGTCATATTTTTATCGAAATACGCTTTTTTGAAGGTTTTTCCGTCGATTTTGGGGAAGTTGCCGTAAATCATTGACGCGGAACATTTTGTTTTATCCTCGACGCCCTCCTGCTCGTCTTCCCAGTAGGGCAAATCGAGCGACATTAAGTCTTCACGCGCGGTCGGGCTGAACGAAAGCACTTTTTCCTCTTTCCAACTGCCGGAAGAATCCTTTACGTGGAACGTGTAGGTAAACTCGGGCACCCAAGCCGCGTAGAGCGTAAGCACTGGCGTTTCCGCCGTGACTTTCGATACGTCGTCCTGCTTTAACAGGTCGTTTTTGAAATCCCATTTATCGGAATATCCGACAATCTCCGCACCGTCCGAGGAAGTTTTTATCTCTTTGTACCAGCCCGCGAGGAAGTAGCCCGAACGGGTTGCAACCGAAAGGTTTTTCGCGTTGCCGCGCTTATCCGAACCCGGCTCGAGAAGCTTAATGCCCGATTGAAGGTTGTCGACGCTGTAAAGGTCGGCAATGTTCGTCTTTTCTTTGCCGGCAAACTGTCCGCCGTTGGCGTCGTACAGGATTTTTACCTTGCTTCCGTCCTTTTCAAATATGTCGTACGGGGTATCCCAGGTGGCGCACGCCGCGGCAAATACAAGCGATGTCGCGCACGTCGTCACCAAACCGATTAAAATTTTTGTTCTGCGTTTCATTTTTATCCTTTATCGTTTAATTCGGATTTTTATTGTTTTTGCGTCTTAAATTGAGCACCAATACCACGGTAAGCGCCGCCGTCGCCAGGAAGAACACGCCCGTAAGCACGCCGAAGGTTATTACCAGAGGCAGCAAATTATTTTTTTCGGGTTCGACATCGGGCGGAATAATGATAGGGGGGTTAATTTTTTTGAGATACTCGATCGTATCTTCCGCCGCCGTGAGCTTCGAGTAGTTCGTTACCAGTGCGCGCTGCTCGATTTGCAAAATGCTCTCGTACGCCGCACGCGCCGCAACGACCTGAGCTTCGTCGTCAAGCGAGATATTTATCGAAGCGGGAAGCTCGTCTATAATCGCGATAACTTCGAGCGTCGCTTCGTAAGGTGCTACGCCGCCCTTTACGTTAGACGAATAGTATTGCGATATAACGAACGCGTCGTAGTAAAGCCCGTTCGACGGGGTTACGAATACGAGCGGCTTGGTCTGCTTGCCGACGTAATTGATAAAGTTGGAGCCGTAGAAATACACGGTAGGGTCGGCATTCCACATAAAGAAAGGAATAAGCCCCATACCCTTGTATTCTTCTTTTCCCTCCTGACCGCCGTAATAGCCCGTCATAGGCAGATTTCTGTAATCTTCGCTGTAGCTTTGGTCGTACGCCTCTTCGAGTATGGGCGCGGACACGCTGTTGAATACTACCACGGTAAGTTCTTCGCATCCGAAGAACGCTTTATCGCCTATGGCTTTGAGCGCGTAAGGAAGATGTACCGAAACGATATTTTTATTGTCAAGGAAAGCCATTGCCGAAATACGGATAGTGCCGTCTTTGACTTTATAATCGTCGTCCTCTTTGTTCACAGGGTAGCTTACGAGCTGTAAACCGTTCACCGACTGTTTGTAAAGCACGCCGTCCTCTACGAACACGCCGTCGGTCACCGCGCCGTCGACCTCTACGCTTTCGCTTATCTTGAAAGTATTGTTGCCGTCCTTATCGGTAAATTCGGATATAGCGCATCTTGCGAAGGGGTTTTCGCCGATATACGCGAGCCCCGCGCCGAATTTAACGCTACTTAGCTTGGTGTTCATAAACGCGTAGTCGCCTATATATATTACGTTCGACAAATCTGCGGATTCGACCGCCGTAGCCGCGAAGGCGTAATCGCCTATCATTGAAACTTTGTCGAAGTTCACCGTATCGAGCTGCGTCGCGCCGTAGAAAGCGGTCGCCGCGACGACGACTCCGTCGCCGAATACTACCTTTTGAAGCGAAGTCGCTTCGCCGAAAGCATTCTGACCTATATATTCTGCGCCGCTTAAATTAACTTCTTGAAGCGCAGCCGCACCGACGAACGCCGAAGCGCCGATATTTTCCGCTTTATCGAGGTTAATATCGGAAAGCAGCTCCGTATAAGCAAACGCATATTCGGGTATTTCCTTTAAGCCGCTGCCGAGCGTAACTTTCGTAAGCTTGGTGTTCAGCGTAAACGCGCCTGCGCCGAGCTTCGTGACGGATGACAAATCAAGCGTAGTCAAAGACATATCGTAAGTCAGGTATCCGTATATAAACGCCTGCGAGGAATTGACCGCATAAACCGTCAGAATTGTGCCGGAGAAAGCCTCTTCGCCGATTTCAAGCGCCTTTGATAAGTCTATTTCGGTAAGCGCCGAATCAAGGAAGAACGCGCTGTCGCCTATTTTAGCGCCCGCACCGAGCGTTACCGTATCGAGCTTAAACTGCGCCGCAAAGGACAAATTGCCCAAAACCACGTTTTCGCCTGTTTCAAGCTCTTTTATTTTGCCGTCTGACGTCGGATTTTCATATACTAACGTAAACCCTTCCCACGAGCCGTACACCACTTCCTCTGTTTTGAGCTCCGTGAAGAATGCGGCGTCGCCCACGACTACGTTGTTGCCGAGTTTTACGTATTCGAGCCCGTTGCAGCCGTAGAAAGCCGTTGCGCCGACAGTTACTCCGTCGGGAATTATAACCGTATGCAGCGACGTGCAGCCAAGGAACGCCGACTGACCTATCTCTTTAAGCCCCGTACCGAATGCGGGAAGCTCGGAAAGCTTAGCGCAATATCCGAACGCCCCTTCGCCGATATAGGTGAGTTCGCCGAGGTTGAGCTCCGCAAGCGAAGTGCATTCCGCAAAAGCATAACTGCCTACGTAGGTGACGTTGGGTAAATTTACGCTTCTTAAATTAGCGTTGCCAGAGAAAGCGCCGTCGCCTATCTTCGTAATTGCCGTAAACTCGGCTGAATTGCCGCCGATATTGCGCGTATCGGGCGCTACGAGAACGAGGGTAGTTCCGTCTTTGTTCATAAGTAATCTGCCGTCGGAGCTTACCTTGAAATGCTCGTTACCGCTCAGCGTGAATTTCGTTATACCCGTATCCATAAAAGCATATCTGCCGATAATCTGAACGTCGGCGCCGAGATTTATAGCCGTAAGCTTTTTGCAGCCGGCAAACGCCGAAGCGGGTATAACCGAGGTGTTGAGGTTGGTTACCTGAGTAAGCTCCTCACAATATGCAAACACTTCTTCGCCGAGCTTAACCGAGTACGCGCGGAAATAAACAGAAGTGAGCGCAACGTTGTTGAAGAACGCCGCCGCGCCGACCGACTGCGCCGATTCGGGCAATACAAGTTTCTTCAGCACGCTCGTTACCGCGTTTCCGTCCGCGTCTTTGACGTTGACGTCGAACGAGAACGCATTGTTTCCTATCGCAACGACGGAATCGAGAGAAAGCTCTTCGATAGGGCAGTTGCGGAAGGCGTTCATATTTATGAACTGTACGTTTTCGAGATTTATCGTTTTGAGCTTTGTGCAGCCGTAGAACGCATTGCTCTGAATCTGATTGAGCGTCGAAGGAAGCACGACTTCTTCAAGAGCCGTAAGTTTAGCGAACGCATACGGACCGATAACCTTTACGCCCTCGGGTATGATAACCTTCTTTATGGTATTTTCGCCGATGGGCACCTGCTTGCTCTTGTAAGGGTCTTCCTTGGTTATTTCGTCGTTTTCGTCCTTGGGAACGAATTCATAGTTAGAGAACGCATACGCGCTGATTTCTTCGAGCCCGAGGTCTTTACGAATGTTTACCACGTGGTCGACGCCGTCGATGCTTTCGCCGTCACCATAGTAGCCGATAAGGTACGCGCCGTTGGTGCTATACGGGTCCTTGACGGTAATTACAATCGTCTGAGAATAATACGTGGATTTTCCGTCCATCAAAACGCGTACGGAAATCGTGGCGCTGCCCTCCGCTTTCGCGGTTATGGTGCCCTTTTCGTCCACTACCGCCACTTTTTCATTACTTGTTTTAAACTCGACTTTTACGTCGTCGGGGAAGTAAGCTTTAAGGTCGTATTTGACCGTTATCGACTCCGACGGGTAGAACGAAAGCGAATTTGTCGTAAATTTATACGTGTCGCCCGTTATGCCCAGATCTCTCGACTCGTAAGACGAGAAATAGAAGGCTTTATTGACCTTGTATTCGGTAAGCGTGAACGAGTCGGTGACGGGTTTGTCGTATTTTGTCCCGTTATCCACAACGCGAATCGTAATGGTTTTTACCACTGTTTTATCCGAGTTGGAGGTCGCAGTTAAGGTGGTTTCGCCTACGGAACGGGCAATAATTTTGCCGTTTACAACGTCTGCAACCGTAGGGTCGGCGCTCTTGAAGGATAACGTCTTCAACCACGCGTCGTTTGCTGAGTCGAAGCTTACATCGATGTTGTAAATTTCATTCGGAGCGAGGACGAGCTCGTCGCCTATGGGTTTGCCGTTTTTATCGAGGAAATTGTAAATTTCGGTGATTTCGTCGGGAATGGTTATCTCGTACGAACCCGCGTTGGAGGCGTAATCGTAAACCTGCACGAAGAACGAATTTCCGTTATAGCTCTTCTTGATTAAATCGATATAGTCGGTAAGTTCGTACGTCACGGTATAAGTAGAATTATTCGACGAATACAGCGGCGTAAGATATCTGTCGAACAGCTCGAGCCCGTACGATTCGTACAGCGATGCGGGAGGCGTTATCGTACCTATCGCCATTGCCTGCGAGTAGTGATTGTCGTATATATCTATTTTTGCGTAAAGACGGGTCTTTTTGGTCGACGCGTCGTATTCGGTGTAGAAATTACAATCGGTTACCGTAGGAGCTTCGAAGTCGGTCGTGAACGTAAAGTCGAATGTGTTACGCTTATTGACCGCCGCGCCGCCGTCGCCGTAAGGAGTATACGCTTCGAGAAGAACGTGATAGCGGGTGTTGTTTTTGAGGTTATAATTCGCAAGCTCGAATTCTATATCTATTGCGGAAGCGCCCGCGTGGAAGGATTTGCGTACGTTATACTCCGTTCTTTCGAAGATAACCTCCCCCGTTACGGTATCCGTTATCGAAATGTCGACGTGGTCGGCACCGCGGAGCATACCTGCCAAGATGCTGTTCAGGCTGTTTACGCCGCCCTCTTCGCCGGTCTGGTTGGTAAGGGCGATTTTATCGCGGTCGGCGGCAATCTGCTTTGCGCCGGGAGCCTGCGAAAACATATAGGAGCCGAGGTACGCAATATAATCCTGATAGAGTCCGCCGATAGGTCTCGTAGCGACTATGTCCGCCATAATCTTCTGATCCTGATCGGTGCCGTCCTTATCGCTGGGGTCGGTTTCGAAATAATCGAGGTCGAAAATCGGTGCCTGATTCCAGTCGCCGTAGAATGCAAGGTAAGGCACGTTGAGGTTTACCGTAGTGCCGTCCTTGGCGGTGGCTGTAACGAAACCTTCTATATACATACCGTTTGCAAACGATTTGTTTAAATAATCCTTATCGTTATCGGTAAGCGTTATCTTCACGTCGACCTTTAACGACTTGTTTGCGTTGACCGTAACGGAGTTTCCGTTCCGCGTGCCGCCGTTATTGACCGAAACCACTTCGAGAGCGGCTTCGAGCTTATAGCCCTGTTCGGTTACGGTGGTATCGCCGCGGACGGTCTTGGTTTCGCTTACTCCCTCCGTCATAACTATTCCGCCGATATCGTAGGTAAGCGATTGCGAGGATATGTTGTTGATGTAGAAGCTCATTTCGTAGACGCCGCTTTTCTTTGCGTCGTCGCCTATTTCGAGCTTAGCTTTATCCATAATTTCGCCCGATTTGTCGAGCGTGGTGATGTAAGCGGGCGTCGACGTGGCGGCAGCGAGATTTGCGAGCCCCGAGCCCTGTTTACGAACCGCATAAGGCAGCCCGTTGGTGTTATATACTATGTCCGCAGTGGACATCATTAACTGATTTACGCGCGCCGTAACGTCGACAGCCGAAAGATTTTCGCTTTCGAAACGCTCCTTGACGTACTGACGAACGAGCGCGGTTACGCCCGCCTGGTTGGGCGAAGCCATCGAAGTACCCGAAAGCCTGTCGTAGCGCTGTCCGGGCACGGAGGATAAAATGTTGCCGCCGTGAGCGGTGATTTCGGGCTTTATTTTAAGGTCGGGCGTCGGCCCCCACGAAGAGAAGTCCGACATAAAAGGACCGGCTACCTGAGATTTTGCTATCGTTATTGTACCTTTGGGCTGAGCGGCAAGCATATTGCCGTCGTCCTGAGAAATAGAGCATGCGGGGAAATCTACGTTTCCGATAGTCATCGAAATTTCACCGGAAACGTTGTTGCGGATAATAACGCCCGCAGCGCCGCACCTGCTTGCTATACGCACCTTGTCTTCGAACGAAGTCGAACCGCGGTGAACGAGCGCGATTTTACCCGCTACGTCAATGCCCGAATAGTCGGAGGAACGTCCGACGCCGGGAATGGTTACGTATTCGAATTCCTTAGACTGCGCGTCGCCGAGTATTTCGTTGACGAATTCCTTGGGTTTTGCGGCACGGTTTGAAGCTTCGTTGAAATAGATTATCGACTCGCCGTAAGTGAAATACGGGGTTTTGGTACC
>DOCD01000065.1:7638-21579 GCA_003503945.1 Clostridiales bacterium
ATACGGGGTTTTGGTACCGCTGACCGAAGCCACCGACAGCGCGGCGGGGAAAGTCGACGGCGCGCCTGCGGTAGCCGAATCGGGGTTTGAAGTAAGCCCGAGGTTACCGTTCTTTTCCGAGTTTAAAAACGAGTTGTAATCGTTTGAAGCCGCCGTGACAAGGCTTATGCCTCTTTCGTGTATCTTAGAATAGATTTTTTCGATTTCCTCGTCGTCCTGCGAATTCGAGAAGCCGCACGACGAACCGAGCGACATATTTATGACGTCGACGCCGAGCGTTACGCAATCTTCGAGCGCCGCAACAATCCACGACTGGCGCGCGCCCTGCTCGCTCGAATCGGAGAAAACTTTCATAGAAGCAAGCTGCGCGTTGGGAGCAACGCCGCGTATCGTGTCGTCGTTGCCGACCATGACGCCCGAAACGTGCGTGCCGTGGCTGCTGTCGAGAGGGAATACGTCGGAATCTTTATCCGCATAGTCGAACGCGAAGGGGACTTTTTTGTTAACGTAAACGTCGTTTGCGTTGAGCCCGCCGACCATAGAGGAAGCTCTCGTACCGTCAATTACTTCGGAAATTGTGTCGAGCGTCATAACCTCCGCGCCTTCAAAGCGCTCGGGGTCGAAAGCGGTATGCGTATAGTCAAGCCCCGTATCGAGCACGGCAATAACCGTGCCGCTGCCCGTATACTTGGAACCTGTGCTGTTGAATATACCCGTCGTTTCGTCGATATCGACTATATTGTCGATAACCTCGGATTCGCACCTTTCGTACTCTTCGCCGACGATAAGGGTCGCGTCATTGCCTACGACCGAGGAAAGCTTATTGAAATCCTTTGCCTTGATAACGACCTCGAAGCCGCTTAAAAGTACGTCGTACTCCTCGCCGAACGAGCTGTCGAAATTCGCTTTGCTTATCCTGTTTTTGAGCATGGCAATTTCCGAACGGATTTTCGAGCCCGCCTTTACGCCTTCGGGCGAATTTACGAAATCCCCCACGGTTTTGCCGTGCTTTTCGGCGTTCGCCTCTTCATATTTATCGAGGATTGTTTCCGCTTTGGTTGAAACGATGACCGATATCTCCCTGTCGGACTTAATATTGTCAGACAGACGGCGCACCACGTTATTATCGAAGTATTCCTCGGTATTTAAGCTCGGAGCGGTGCCGTAATCGAGCTTTTTTATGTTGGATAGCCCGTTCGTCTGCGCTGAGCCCGCGCTTTGCGTTTTAGCGCTTGCGCCGAACTGTGAAACCGCGGGGGCGAGCGCCATTGCGCCGCACATAAGCGCAACCAGCATTTTTTGTGCACATCTATTTACAGTTTTCGAATATTTCATAGTAATTCCTTAAATCACGACTTAAAAGTTCCTTAGCCGGGCGGATTTTTCCGATAAAAACCGCTGTTTAATATTTTACATTTTTTTGGGTTAAAAGTCAATTATTCTGCATTATCTGCTCGTACATTTTACAATAGAAATCGTACATTTCCTTAATATAATCGGGAAGGAGCGCTTTATCCGCTTCGCCGAGCGCTTCGAAAGAGGCTTTTGCATCGTTGTACAGCTTTTCATAAGTTTCAAGCATTGTGGCAAAGTTCTCGCTTTCGTAATCTTTTGCGTACAAACAAAGCGTGGTGCCTTGTTCAAGCAGGAATAAGTCCTCGATAAACGCCGTGCAGTTTTTATTTTCAGCGTTGTCGGTAAGAATGGTTTTGCTGAAATAATATAACATTGCGCCGTAATAGTAGTCGTTGTTTTCCGACAAATTCAGGCTGACAAACAACATCCGATCTTCGATCGAAAGCTCGCGATAGGCTTCAAGCACCGCCTTTACGTTTTCTGCATCCTTTTCGGTAAACACTATTTCTATCGGATTTCCTTCATCGTCGAGCGTGTCGTAGCCCATATTCATTACGGGCACCGCCATTATCATAAATTCTTTGAGCCCCGACTCCCTGTACATATCCCAGCCGCCTAATAGGACAAGCCACGTTCTGTAAGCGTCACGGCTGAGCATAACCGCATATTCGAGGGTGTACTTACCGAAATCTTTAAAATCGTACAACTTGTTGTAATACGCCTTGATAACCGTATCGTTGCCCGAAGAAAGGATTTCAAGCGAAAGCTTTTCGAGAAGCTCGTACTGGGCAAACAATACAACAAAGTCGTCGCCCTTATTTTGATTGATAAGGTAATTCTTTATCATTATATCGTAAGCAACCTCGCGAACCTCCCGGAATTTGGCTTCCCACTCTTCGCCGAGATTTTCGTATTCTTTAAAGTTGCCTTCTTCGTCATAGAGCTCGGAAACGGCGAGATACTGCTGATAATATTTGAGGTATCTTGCATCAAACCAGTCTTTGCCCGTTTTCGCCGCCGCATCGCCCGCAGCTGCCGCTTTTGTAAGCTCATCGTAAAGTCTGACCGTCTCTGCCATATTTTCCAAGAAGCTTTCAGTTAAATCGACCGAATACGTCGAACGGCGCGCGCAGTCCTCTATCGTTCTGAGAAGGGACGCCAACAATTCGTTTACCGACTTCGGTACGGCGGGCTGTACCAGCACCGTTCCGTCCTCGTCATCCGTAACACCGTTTCCGTATACGCCCAAAAAGGTTGCGAACTTGGACATAGTGGTCATACCGGAATTATAATCGAGAGCATACGTCGGAATACCGAACGTCAGATACCAAGTATTTACGGACGTGATGAAAACAAACTTGTTCGAGTCGGGCATATCGAGCAGGAATAATAACATTTCTTCGATTTTGTCCATATTGTACTCGTCGTTTAAGAGGGCGTCGTCCATTACGTCAATGAACATTTTCCACATCGCGTCGTTCGTTTTATCGCCGAGCATAGCTCCTTGCAGAGCATTGTAACCTTTGTCGCGAAGTAGCGAATTTACCGACTCTTCATAGTTAAATCCTACGTAGGGCTCGAGGTTATCGAGCAGCCACGCCATCATTACGCCCTTATTCCTCACCTCTTCCATCGTCGCGTTAATGTGATAATAGTACAGCATGAACATGGATGTATCCATATTTATATTGCCCGATATAATATCCGAATTTGTCAACGCGTCAAGCTCGCTCAAAGCGGCTTCGATGGATAAATACAAGGTCATAAAATCGTCCGGAACGTAAATTGTCGCAACCTTGTTTATACCGTCGCGGTCGTCCGCTTTCCAGCAGTACGTAAGGTACATTTCCGGAATATATTTGTCTTCCGCGTCGCCGCGCCATGCGGATACGCAGTCGTAAAGGTCTTTATTGTACAGCTTTTCGTCCATAAAGAAATCAATGGACTCGTTAATTACATCTCTGTAATTTACTATGTTTTCTTCCGTCCAGTCAACGGGAAGTCTATCGACGGGAAGCACCTTGAAAAAATCGTACATGAAGTCGAGATTTTTCAAAACCGTATCGAAATACCCCGTCTCGTATACGGTGTAAAGGTAATCGCCCACCTTTTTGTCGCCCGTAAGCACGAGGTCGGAAAATTCGTTTTTGATATTAACGAGAAGCTTGCTGTATTCCTTGATCACCGCGTCGGGTTTTTCAAGCTTTGTATAATCGAGTTTGGAATGCTCGATATTCGTCGACTTCATTACAAGTTCTTCGAATCTTTGCCCCTCGACTTCGCTGACTTCAACTTCGAAAGTCCTCGAAAAAGCATTGGTTTCATCGTCCCAGAGCCCCTTGCAGTAAGCGGAAGCAACGCGAACGACAATCGCTTTGTCCTCTGCGGGGACAAGCTCCTTTTCGTCGGCGGCAAGCGTGAAATAGCGCTGCATTGCAGACATAGCCGCGGCGCCCTGTGCGGGCGTGATTGCGGGGATACCGGACGTGAAATCGAGCGATTTAAGCTCCTCCGCCCTGTCCTGCATAAGGCTGACGGCGCTGTAATTTACGTTTATCTTGAAGCTGCCTATTTTTTGACCGCCGTAAGTGACCGTTATGGGTAATTCGAGCGGATCGTCGATATACGCTATTGTTGCGGCGCTCAAATCATAAGCGGATAGCATATCCGCGGTTACGGTGATACGCCTTGTAAGCACGTCGGAGCCGGTGCCCGCGCTCTTCAAAGTTATGGTCGCGCCGGCAAGGTCGATTTCAGTCTGATGGCTCTTGTAATAAAGGTTATTGGGAGGCGTAAGCTTTTGCGAGGCTACTTCGAGAACCTGAACGGGAATTGCCGCAGAGTACTCGACCTCCCCGCTCTTGTAGCGCAACGTAGCGGTCGTCGAGCCCGCCTTTGAGGAGTCAAAGCTGACGACGCTGATTTCTTCGTCGGAAATGGGTTTGTTTATGTATTTTCCGGAATCGAGGTTAATCCTTACGCTGCCGCTCGTTTTGCTGAACTGTTCGCCTACGAAATACTTCGAAGCGTAACCCGTTACGACCATTCTCGGCACGACGTTTATTTTCACTGTCGTGGTGAAATCTTTATAGGCGATAGTGAGCTCCTGTTCGCCCTCTTTATCTTTATCATAACCCGATACGGTGACTTCGGAAGAGTCGAGTGCAACCTCTTCCTCCTTTCCGTTATTGACTACCGTAAGTTTGCCGCCCGCTAAATCGAGCTCCTGCCCCAGAATGAAAGTCGTTTTGGGCAGATTTCCGTCGGCAACCTTGATTTCGGTTATCTTATCGCATGCCGCAAATACCGCGATAAGCGAACACATAGCCAGAATCATAAGCGTTGCAACCGCAAATTGTCTGAATTTTTTCATATATCGTTACTTCCTTTAAAAGTATAGTTTTATTTTAGCCTGCGGGCGTCCATATCGCATAGAGCGTGGTGCCGACGGGCGCGTTATACACGTCCTGCGCCGAGTAAGCCGCCTCGGTGCTTCCCGCTTGAATTGCCCAGCCCGCAAAGGTGTAGCCCGTGCGTACGGGGGCCGAAACGGCGGTTTTTTCGTTTATGTTGGTAATTCCGCCCTTTGTAGCCGTAAGCGACACGACGTAAGTTTTATCCTCCGAAAGCGTCACTCCCCATACTACGGGGCGGTAAGACGAATTCCAACGGGTACCCCACGCCTCGTCGGGAGAAAGCGTTGTATATATCGTAAGCTGCGAGCAACCGTAAAACGCATGGTCGCCCAAATCCTTTACCGCGTCGGTAAGAATTACGCTCGTAAGGGAAGCGCAGTTTCTGAAAGCCTGCTTGCCTATACTGCTTACGCTCTGCGGGATAATCACGTCCTGCAAAGCCGTACCGTAAAAGGCGTAGTCGCCGATAGCCGTTACCCCGTCGGCAATCCTCAGAGAAATCAGATTTTCGCATTTATAGAAAGCGTAATTGCCTATCGTCTTCACGTTAGAAGGTATTATGACGTACTTCAACGAGCCGCAACCGTAAAACATTCTGTCGGGGATTTCCGAAAGCCCCGCGCCGAAAGTCACGCTTTCAAGCATAGAGTTTCTGTAAAAAACCTTGTCGCCGAGTGTTGCCACCCCGTCGCCTATAACGACTTCCTTCAACGAACCGAAGTTGCTGAAAGCGTTGTCGCCTATCGTCGTCACTCCGTCGCCTATAATCACCGTGTTTATTCCCGTAAGGATTTTCTCGCCCTCGTTTTCGCCGTCCTTTACGGAGCCGCAACCGTAGAACGCGTAATCCTCTATCGTCTGAACGCTGTCGGGAATAACGAACGTGGTATTTCCGTCCTCGTCGGTCGCCTCGGTACCCAAAAGCGTACAGCCGTAGAACGCAGAACGACCTATCGACTCAATAGTTTCCGGCAAGCTGCCGAGGTTAAGGTTTGCACATTTGTAAAAGGCAAATTCGGGGATATATCCGAGAGTAGCGGGAAGCTTAACCTTTTGCAGGTTGGGGCATTCGTAAAATACGCCCCTGCCTAAATATCTGACGCTGTCCGAAATGTTTATATCCCACAGCCCTACTTTATAAAACGAATAATTTGCTATGCCTACTATGCCGTCGGGTACGTTTATCAAAATATCCGTTACGCCGCCCGACGAGTTATAACCGACTATCCAGTTACCCGCTACGACTACCCCTCTCGAATTATTCCACAGACCGGAATTCTGGAAAGACAGCGTGCCTATCTCCGTTACGGTGTCGGGAATTTCGATTTCGGCGAGGTTTTTGCAGTTTTTGAAGGCGTAACTGCCTATCTTTTCGAGACTGCTTGCCGTAATTTTATTGTCGCGCTGCTCGCCGAGCCAGACGGTAAACAGGTTTTCACAATCGATAAACGCATTTTCGCCGAGACGGCGCACGCCCTTGCCCAAAGTTACGTTAAAAAGCTTTTTACAGGAATTGAAGGCGTAATCGCCTACGTATCTGACCGTATCGGGCAGCGTAACCGTAGTCAGCTCGTTACAGCCGAGATACGCGTTGTTTGCTATACCCACGACGCCCTGCTTAAAATCCGCAACCGACATACTTTTCAAAGCCGTCGTATCCTTTCTGCCTATAAACCAGTTTCCTACGTAAATAAAATCGGTATCTTCGGCATCGAGCCATATCGCCGTTTCGTAAAACGCGCGGGTGCCGAGCTTTTCGAGGTTCCTGCTCATAGTCACGTCCGAAAGGGCGCGGCAGTTAGCGAAAGCGTATTCCTCAATAACGCTCACGCTGTCGGGCACGACGAGCCTTTCGATATTGAGACAATCCTGAAAGGCGCAATATTTCACCGTTTCGACCCTGCTGCCGAGCGTAACCTCAGTAAGCGCGCCGCAATCCTTGAACGCATATTCGCCTACAGTCTTTACTCCGCTGCCCATAGTCACCCACGACAGTGAGGAGCAACCCGAAAATGCATATCCGCCGATATCCTCGACGCTGTCGGGTATCGCTATGCCCGACAACGACGCGCAATCGGCAAACGCGCTTTTGGAAATAATTTTCAGCCCGCTGCCGAGTGTGACGGAAGCCAGACCGCGGCAGTACGCAAACGCGTTTTCGCCTATTTCCGTAACGGTATCCGGTATTACCAGATCGTTTGAAAGCGAACGACAGCTCTGGAAAGCCATATTCCCTATCGTAACAAGACTGTCGGGAAGGGTAACGCTGGTTAGATACGAGCAGTTGTAAAAAGCACGCGCCTTTATCGTTTTGACGTTTTTTCCTATAACAACGCTCGTAAGCTTGGTTCTGTCCGCAAACGCCTTTTCGCCTATGCTCGTTACGGGTTTTCCGCGGTAGAAATCGGGGATAACCGCGTCTTCGCCCGCCGAGCCCATACCCGTAAGTTCGTATTCCGTTCTGCTTCTCAGTGTGAAAACAAACCCCGGCTCGTAATCTCTTTTGAACTTTAATTCCTGCGACCAGCCCGAGTCCTTGGTGTCCTCGCCGTTGCCGCGCGCCCTTACGCTTATAGTGTAATCGCCCTCGGCAAGCCCTTCAAGCGAATAGGAGTTCGTCCTCGTTTCTCTTTCGACGTCGTTTATTTTAACCGTATATCTTCTCGCTTTCGGCACCTGCCGCCAGGAAAGCACGAGCGTAGCCTCGTTGACGGCTAAACGCTCCGGCTTTGCCAGAGACTGTTTGCCGCACCCCGCAAAAGCCAGCGCGCACGCGAAACAGACCGCAAGTATAGCAATTGTGAGAAAATGCAATTTTTTCATGCAATCTCCTTTAAGCTGAATGTAGTGTGATTACTTATTCTCGTGTTCTGACATCTTTTTCTTTTCTTTATAGTCGCGGATTATTTCATGCGGCCATTTGAACTTGAATTTACGTACCGCTACGTCGAGAAGGAACAGCACAATAATAAGAATGAGTAACACGATTCTCGGGTCGAAGCTTTTTCTGAGGAATTTGACGAATGTGTCGAATATATCGAACGAATCCTCCGCAACTATACCGTTGCCGCCCTCCGCAATAGCATTAAGTAAGTCAAGACCCTTTTGATTGTCTTCCGCAAGCTTGTCGTACTCAGCGGAATACGAGAATGTTTTATAAGTCGAGGCGGTATCGAGAAGCCCGCCGTTGGCGTCAAGCTTGTTTACGACTATTTCGTAAAGTCCGGGGCAGGTGATAACTATCGAAAACCTAGAACTGCCTTCTGTAGAAGTTATCTGTATTTCGTTTTGCAAATAATACAGTTTTGCTTCTTCCGTGAGAGGATTTACCGCAACCTGAAGCTTTTCGCCCTCCGCAAGCACAACGCTTACGTTTAACTGACTCGTATAATTTTCTTCACGCAGCCACAGGCGCATATCCTGCGGGCGTATATCTTTGACGGGGAACAGCCCCTCTATAACGTTGCTTAAAAACCTTTCGCCGACCTCGTTACCGTAAATTTTTTCCGACCAGCGGCCGTTAAGGTCGCACATAAAGCTGCCGACGTTGCCCTGCCCGTACTGCCACTGAGCATATATAGGCACACCGTAAGGTCCGATAAGCGGAACCTTGGCGTCCTGCTTAGCAAGGGTGCCGTAATAGCCCGTAAGCTCGGGGAATACCGCCGTTTCGATACCCTCGACAGCGGACGTATGGTCTTTTATGGTGGGGATAAACGGCTTGGTTTCCTCTATTTCCGAAATCAGCTTCGAAGCGACGTCTTCGCGCATTTTTACGCCTATCTGGTTTTGCGCTTTTACGTCGTAAAGATTACTGCCTTCTTTTTCCCCGCCTGCCGCATCCACCGCTTCCTGCATTAATTTAAGGTAAGCGTCCTGCGCCTGCCATGCGACTACGGACATCGTAATGCCTTTCGCCTTATTCTGCTGCACGACTTTCAAAAATTCCTCTTCGTCGCTGGGCTGACCGTCGGTTACAAGCAGAATGTGACGCCTGTCGACATTGGCGGTGCTGAGTTCTGCGCCCGCCCTGTCGAGCGCGTTGCTGAAAACCGTTCCGCCCTCGCCGTCCGCTTCGATACTGTTTATCGCGTCGTCCAGAAGCGATTTGTTGACTGCGGAAGTTAAATGCACGATATCGTCTGAACCGTCGTCGAGCGTCATAATCCCGCAGAAATCGCTTGCGTGCAGCGAATCCACGCAGACCCTTGCGCCCTGCTTTGCAACGGAAACCGCGCTGTTTTCACCCGTACCCATCGAGCCCGAATGGTCGATTATAATCATGAGTGCGAGAGGCGGCGCATAGTCGACTACTCTGACAGGAAGCATTTCCTGATACAGTGTGTCGTACATATCGTTCCTGTTGTACGCGTGCGGCTTTACGACTCCGTTCTCGGTGTCGTTTTCGCCGCCGACGGTGAACAGCCCGCCGCCGTGATTATAGACGTAATCCCTCAGCAATCTGTCGAAGCCGTCGGGCATATCGCTGTTTGCTATATTGACAAGTATTACCTGTTCGTAGTTGCAGAGCTCGTTTATGTCGGCAGGTATAAGATCCTTTTCCCTCTCTATGCTGTAAACGGTTACGTTATACTCGGTATCAAGGAAGGTTTTAAGCTTCGCCGACTCGTCCTTATGGTTTTCGATTATGAGTATGTTGTCGAAATCGTGAACCATGATGTACGTATAATATACGTTGTTTTCTTTGACGGTATCGTCAAGATTATCGATTTCTATGCGGAACTCATGCAAACCCGATACGTCCACCGCAAATTCGAGCCCGAAGGTCTGCTCAGCTTCGGACATGACCAAAATATACGTCTCTTCCTTATCCTTGTATTCCGTTCCGTCAAGGTAGGTATCCGTGACCTTCACCGCAACGGGGCGCTCTTCCCCGAAATTGCTTCTAAGGGTCATATTCAGGTTGAAATTTTTACCGGGGTCGATATTGTAATCGGGCGTTTCGACGCCTGTAATCTGCACTTCGTCCTCGACGTTTTCGTTGGGAAAATGCACGACGTCGACCTTTATGCCGTCGGCTGCAACCGTCTTAATCACGGAGGTTGCGCTGCCGTCCGTTTCGAAGCCGTCGGAAAGCAATACGATTTTGGCTGACTGAGGATTTTCGAAAAGCCCCGCCGCATATTTGAGCGCGGCGGCAAAATCGGTTGCCGCGGTGTCTGGCTCCTCCGACTGTACGTATTCCGCAAACGCGGCGCGCGCGTCATTGTTCAGTCTGGCTGCGTAAATCTGATTATATCCGAACTTTACGATGCCTATCTTATAATTCGAACCGCACTCTTCGACCACGTTTTGTATGAAATCGTCCTTTAAGCGAACTTCTTCCCTGTTGGAATAGGAGCTGTCGACGAGGATAATGATTTCGTTTTCCTTGTTGGGCACGTTGTACATAAACATTATGCCCGACAAAAGCGCTATGCTGAAAAGCATTATCAGCGAATGCAATACAACCGAAACGATACGGTTACGGTTGCGCCTGTATCTTTTTGCCACTCTGAAATAGGGAAACAGCGTCAACAATACAGCCGGAATCAGCAAAAACAGTAACCAGGGATTTGAAAAAGTAATTCTGAAATCTGACATTTCCAACCCCCGTTAAAAGTAGTCGCGCGATTGCAACCACCACTCGACGAAGAGCAATGCAACGAGCGCCGCGGCGAAATAAACGAGTAAATCCTTATCCGCCCGCTCGGTGCGTTTGCCTACGTTAAGCGTCGGTAACGCGTCCACTTCTTTTGTTATTTCACTTTCGAAATTCGCTATGCTGACGTAAAACATATCGACGATTACGTTAGAATAGTAAGTTTGCGTAAGAGTATAAGTTCCGGGTACGGTAACTTCGAATTCCGCGGGGAATTCGCTAAGCTTGATTTCCGTATTCGCGGGATTGCGGACGGAAAGCTCGGTACCCTTTGCATTGAGTTTTACGGTGTCGCCGACTTCGAACGAGCCGCTCCTTACCGTAGGAGGCATATAATAATTGAATATATCCGCAAAAAACCGCGGAAAATTCCACAAAAGCCCCATATTCGAGTAGTTTAAATCGATTGAAAGCACGAGATATTTTTCTCTTTCGGTGTTCTTGGCAAGCAACACGGGGTCGCCCTGCACGAAAAGCAACTCCTCGTATCCGTCGTGCGAGGTTATGCGCCTGTACTTCGATACAGTTGTCAAATCCGGCAAAAGATGCGCAGATATGGGATGAGCTTTACCCGACGCAACGGTCGTACCCAACGCAACCGAAATATCGTTTCCGAGCCTTATACCCGAGCCCTGAGGAACACTATTCGGGTCGATAAGCATAACCACGCCGTCGGTGGGCATCTTGTCGGGCATTGCACCGTGTTCGAATATATAGAAATCGTAACCGCCCGTTTTGAATTCCTCGCCCGACCTTACCGTTACGAACTCTATATCCCACGTGTTTTCGTAGCTCGCTTTCACCGACTGAATTGCCGTACGTATAAAGGTATTGTCCTTAGAACTTGCGTACTGCACCCTGAGCTTGGGTTTCGTCCCGCCGTAAAGATAATACGTGTTGTCGTTTACAAAGCTGTCGTCGATAATATTGCCGCCTTCGTCGATATGCACGTATACGTAATCAAACGAATGTATAGCGGATTTTTCGTCTTCTCCCGCTTCGGGTTTTGTTTTAAATACGATAGTTTTTTTCTGCTGAACTATATCGAACTGCTCGGAATACTGTATAAAGCGTTTAGTATCGTTCGTGCCGTTATATTTGACGACGTCGCAGACGATATCCAGCTCTCTCGATTTGCCGAAACAGCCGACCTCGATAGTAAAGGTATAATATCCGTCTTCGAGCACGGCTTTGCAATCGAGCACCGCCGCGTTCCAGTCGTCCTGATGTGATACGTCGACGACCCTTATTCGTCCCTTGTCGATATAATCGGTTGCAGTAAACAAAACGACTTCCGCGTCGGGATTTCTTTCGACCACTTCTTCGGAAAGAAGCACGGCAGCCTCCATATCCGCGGAAGCGAAAGTGCATTTGAAGCTGTCGGGAAGAACGAGCTCCTCCAAAAGTCCGTCCAGCTCTTCCGAGTTTTCCGCCGACGAACGCTGTACAAGAAAGTACGGCTTATCGCTTGCAATGATTACGGAAGTAAACCCGCCTTTTTCCGCATTCTCGCGCGCGAATTGCTTCACGCCGTCAACCGCCCTTTCAAAGCGGGTTTCGCCGTCGCTTTCGACCATCATACTCGCCGAAGCGTCGATAATGGCAACCTTTTCGTTGGATACCACGTCAACATCGGCACGTATTACCGGCCATGCAAGAAGCATTGCGCAGGATACGAGAATGAGAACCTGACAGATAAATAATAATATGTTTTTTAAACGGTTAATCGGGATTTTCTTCTTCCTGTACTTCATGCTCAACTTCCAGACGTAGGTACTGGAAATGAATTTCTGCTGATAGTTGGGCTTGATAATATAGATAAGAATTAACGCGGCAATAGCCAGCAACCCCAAAAGACCTAAGGGTAGCAATAAAGTCATGCCATTATTCCTGTTTTAAGTAATTCTCCGAAAAGCACTTTTTCGACGGGGCGGTCGGTGCAAACCGAAATAAAGTCTGCCCCGCGCGAGTTGCAGTAGGACTTGATTTCCGCCTGCATATCCTTAAGCGCGTCCGCATACGCAAGCTGCATACTGCGGGTTATCCTGATTTTCATATTTCTGTCGTCGAGCATATCCAACGACTCTGAGTCGATAAGGTTGACCCTGCCGTTGTAAACGGGCTCGACCTCGTCCGGCGTAAGCACCTGTATCAGAAGTACCTGCCGCTGTTTGTAGCAAAGATAATCGATTGCCTTTTTCCAGTCGTTTTCGCTGAAGAAATCGGAAATGATTACCGAAAGCCCGTCCTTGGTGCCCGCGTCTATCCCGCTTGAAATTGCGGCGGAAATATCCGCGCCGTCCGCAAAAGCCGTCTGTTCCAACGTGCTTATCGCCCTGAAAAAGGACTGCTTGCCGACTATCGTGCCGAAGGGATTTTCAAGCTTGTCTTCCTTTATCATTTTAAAGGAAACCTTGTCCATATTGTGTACGGATAAAAATCCCAAAGCGGCGGCAACCGCAATAGCATACGCACCCTTCTCCGGATTAATCTTGCCCATTGAAGCCGAACAATCCAAAAAAATTTGCGTATGCATCTGTCTTTCGTCGGTAAATAATTTTAAAAAGTATTTTTCGAAACGGCTGTACAAATTCCAGTCGATGCGCCTTATATCGTCGCCGAGCATATATTCGCGGTAATCGGCGAACTCCACCGTCTGACCGTACGTCCTGACAAGGTGTTTTCCGCCGAAGAAGCCCGATAATTCGGGACGAAGATTTAAGGCGAGCGTTTCCAACCTGCTGAAAAATGCGTCGTTCAAGTAAGAAACTGCCATTATTTTTTACCGAAAAGTCCGCGTTTGGGTTTCTTTTTTGTTTCCTCTTCCGCCGCGGGTTCGTTGTCCTGCGCGGGAACGGACTTTTCTTCGTTTTCCTTTTCGTTGTTTTCCGCTGCCGCTTTTACGGGTGCGACGTTGGATTTTTTACCAAGCTCCTTGATAATCATAGTGATTATCTCGTCGGGCGCAACCCTCTCCGCTATCGCTTCGAAGGTGAGCTTCATACGGTGACGTAGTACGGGGTAAGCGAGCCTGTTTATATCGTCGTAGGATACGTTAAATCTGCCGAGCAGCAGCGCACGCACCTTTGCCGCAGATATAAGCGCCTGTCCCGCTCGGGGGCTCGCGCCCAGTCGTACGTATTTTTTCGCCGTTTCTGTCGCGCAGTCGCTGTCGGGGTGAGTTGCCGAGCAAAGGGTCATCGCATAGCGCATTACCTCCTCCGCCACCGGTATCTGGTTTGCCGTCTTACGCATTTCCAGAAGCTGTTCGCCGCTGCACGCCGCGTCCGCTACCTCCGCCATCGTCTTCTGCGTTAAATTTACTATATCCATAAGCTCGTCGAGCGTAGGGTTTTTGACGATAATTTTGAACATAAAGCGGTCCATCTGCGCTTCGGGCAGGGGGTACGTTCCGTCCTGCTCGATAGGGTTCTGCGTCGCAAGCACGAAGAACGGCTCGTTCAGCTTCCTCGATACGCCCATTACCGTTACCGTGTGCTCCTGCAT
>DOCD01000103.1 GCA_003503945.1 Clostridiales bacterium
TACGAACGTAAACGAGGGCGAAGTAAAAAATATTGTTGAGTACGCAATATATGCGGGCGAAGAGGATATAAGCTACAATTACTCCGTAACTTATATACACGGCAAGATTTGGGTAACCCCGCTTGCAATCACGGTGACGACGGCGACAAGCTCGGCGGAATACGACGGCGAAGCATATTACGATACTTCGGTTGCGGCAGTGAAAGATTTGCTCGAAGAGCTCGGGCATTACCTTGTCGCGGGCGACGATTACGCGACGGTGACGAACGTTTACGACGGCGAGGTCGAAAACAGGGTTTATTACGCAATATATGCGGGTGAAAAGGATATAAGCTATAACTACGAAATCATATACGATTACGGAAAAATAAGCGTTTACGCGCGCAAAATAACCGTAACCACGGCGAGCGATGAGTGGGAGTACGACGGCAAAGCGCACTTCAACGAGGGTGCAACACCTTCCCGCGAGGACGGTGAGCCGCCGCTCGTGCTCGACCATAAAATTTCCGTATTGACGCATACCGAGATTACCGACGTCGGAAATACCGAAAATCAACTCGACTGCAAAGTAGTATCAGAAACCGACGAACGCGCAAACGAGAATTACGAAATTACATATATAAACGGCGAGCTTACGGTGACCCAGCGCAAAATAACCGTAACCACCGCAACCGACGAATGGGTTTACGACGGAAAGCCCCATTTCAACAATACGGTCAAGGACGTAACCCGTCTGGTGTTAAATCATACCGTCGTTGTGGACGATTATACGAAAATCACCGACGTTGACACGGTAAAAAACGAATTTAAATGCCGCGTAATCGACCCCGACGACGCGGAGCATATAGTAAACGGGAATTATGACATTAAATATGTTTGCGGCACGCTTACGGTAACCCCTCGCGAAATCACGGTGACGACGGGCGACGGCAAGTGGGAGTACGACGGGGAAGCCCACTCTAACACGGAGTACGCAAAGGCTGAAAATCTTTTAGAGGATCTGGGGCACGCGCTCGAAGTCGACGGCGAAAATTATACAACGATAACCGACGTCGACGAGGTTGAAAACAACGTCACGTATATAGTTAAAAATGCCGACGGCAAAGACATAAGCGGCAACTACGATATTGAGTACATCTGCGGCAATTTAAGCGTTTACGCACGCGCGATTACCGTAAGAACGATAACCGTTGCTTTGACTTATAACGGGTACGCTCAATCGATGACGGACGGCTGGGAAGCCGTCGGACTGCTCGAAGAGAAGTTCGGTCATACTCTCGTTGCGGACGAAAGCATTATAGCTTCCGTAACCGAGGTTATAGAGGGCGAAATCGACAATAAAGTACATTATCTGGTGCACGACGCGGACGGCAAGGATATAAGCGGCAATTACGCTATAACTTATGATTACGGCAAAATAAGTATAAAACCGCGCTTATATGCGGTTCAAACTGCAAGCGGTTCGCGCGAATATGATGGAACGCCGTTTACAAAAACCGACGGATATAGAGTATTGGTAACTACGGGGGTAAGTGGCGTACTTTCGGACGAGCCGTTCTACCATAAGACTGTCGTAGACGAAACAAAGCCGATAGCTTCCGTAACCGACGTTATTGAAGGCGAAGTAGCCAACAGAATGTTTTTCAAGGTTTTGGATAAAGGCGGGAAGGATATCAGCTATAATTATGAGTATGGTAATGCACGGCAGTATGTTTATGATAATCCGAATAATGCGCTTTGGGGCAAAATAAGCGTAACTCCGCGCGCGCTTACAATAACGACGGCTTCCGACGAAAAGACGTACGACGGCACGCCGTTGCAAAAGCTCGACAAATTTAACGCCGACAGGCTCGTTTTAAACCACGAAGCGGCGCTCGACTATTCGAGACAGACTGAGTTTGCTTTCGCGCTCAACGCGTTCGACGGCGAAAATGGCGTAGTTAAAAATACGCTTTACTTCAAGGTTCGCCCCAAGGATAGCGAGGACGAAGAGCTCAACGCGCGCATAAACGCAAACTATGCTATAACTGTTATCGAGGGGGATTTGCGGATTACCAAAAAGGCGGCAAGCATAACCACAATGACGCATACGAAGGTATACGACGGCGCGCCTCTCAAAGGGCTGGATTTCGGCGATACTGAGTTTGTCGGGTTTATTAACGGGCAGACTTTTAAACCGACTAACGACCCGCAGCTCACAAACGCGGGCAGCGTTAGCAACGGTATAACTTACGACGTTTACGACGGCGATTTTAAAACCACCGAAAACTACGATATTACTTACAATTACGGCAAGTTGGAGGTCACCGCGCGCCCGCTTACCATAACAACGGGCACAAGCCTTAATAAGGAGTATGACGGCGACCCGCTCATTTATACGGACGGAGCTTCGGGCGACAACCTCGTCGGCGGGCATACCCTAGCCGCGGACGAAAGCCGCCGTAAAGAGTTTGCGATTGTTACGCAGGTTTTAGAAGAAGCGAAGGACAATATCGTCTATTACATAGTTAAAGACGGCGATACCGACGTTACGGGCAACTACGCCATAGAGTACGAGTGGGGCAAAATCAACCGCACTCCCCGCAAAATAATAATCACCACGGGTAGCGCGGAAAAGGAGTACGACGGCAAACCTTTTGACGAGGATGAAGTTGCCGTCGCATCGGGCGACAGACTTGTCGACGGGCACAAAGTGATAGTCGTCCCCGAAACGCCCGTTTCAAATATTACTGACGTTGGCAGCACCAAAAATGTGCTTGTCTGCACGGTGGTAAGGGCGGACGGAACGGACGTTTCGCACAACTATGAAATAACGGGTTATACCTACGGCGCTTTAAAAATCACGCCGCGCCCGATAACAATAACCACGGCTACGGCGGAAAAGGTCTACGACGGCGAGCCGCTTTCAAAACCCCAAGCGGAGGCTGACGACCTCGTCGAAGGGCATACGTTAAAAGCCGATACGGATGAAGTAAGCATAACCGACGTCGACGACGTCGAAAACAAATATTTGTTCAAGGTTTACGACGGCGAAAGGGACGTGACGGGCAACTACGAAATAAAGTATAATTACGGCAGGCTTAAAATTACGCTCCGCAAAATAAACGTGCAGCTTACCGCCACGCCCGATACGGTGTACGGCACGCCGTATGCGCCGTATTCGGTCGGGCTCGACAAGTACGCTAACGCCGATACAATCGGACTTGCCGAGGGCGAGCGGCTTGAAATAGTTAGCGTCGCGTATTATGCTTCGGGCGCGCGCGTAGAACCCAAGGACGCGGGAATATACAACGTCGTATGCGACGAACTGAAAATAGTCGGCGGCAGAGGGAAGATAGAAAACTACGAAGTAACGCAGATTGAGAGCGCTTTTAAGATTGAGAAGCTTGAAATCACGGTTACGCTTTCAGCGCAGGCGGGCAGGGAATACAACGGCGAATATTACCACTTCCCCGCAAATGCGTTTACGAGTTCGGGCACGGCGTACGGGGAAACGCTTACCGTCGGCGTGGATTACTCAAACGGCGCGGGCGTAAAGGTTACCGCCCCGCTCGACGCGGATACGTATTCTATAAAACTCAACGCGGATAAGTGCCGCATAGACGGGAATACCGCGGTTACGAAAAACTATATTGTAACGGACGGCGGCGGCGTAAAGTATACGATTTCGCCCCGACAAATCACCGTGACGACGGGCGGGTTTAAAAACGAATACAACGGCAAGCCGCAGAGCCTTGATAAAGCCGAAGCGGAGCACGTATCTTCCCACGGCGCGGAAAGCGCGCTCATAGGCGGGCATAAATTAAGCCCCGACAGCCTCCCCGAAATAACTTTCGTCGGCAAAATCGAAAATAAGTTTGCGTGCACCGTAAAGGACGGCGAAAAGGACGTTTCGGGCAACTACGAAATTATAGATTATACGTACGGCACGCTTGAAATTATTCCGAGACCTATAACCGTAACGGTGGACGACAAAATCGAGGAATACACGGGCGAAGTCATACCCGACGGAAAAATGAGTTACGTTTCGGTTTACGGCGACGGCGCAAGCGGATTTGTAAACGGCGACGACAAGGGCGCGGCGGTATATACTTACCGCATGGGCGGCGCAGCCGTCAGCCCCGTAGAGCGCGGGATATATTCCGTCGAAGTATCGTTCAATGGCAAACTTGTTGCGGAAAACTATGATATAACCTTTGTTGCGGGTAAGCTTGAAATAGTCAGCAGACGGGTAACCGTTACCGCGACGGCGCAGGGCTTCGAGTATGACGGCAAGCCGCTGGATATTGCTTTGCTTTCGTTTAACCACGTGCATACAACAAATACGAGCGAAGAGGGCTTTCTGAACGGCGACGAAAATCTGTACACCCCGAAATATACCGTGACCGACGCTTCGGGCAATGAATATGACTTCGGCAAAATCATATACGCGGGCGAATATACCGTTTCGGTGGTGCTGAGCTCCGACGTTCTTTCGGACGGCGATTACACCATAGAGGAATATATATCCTGCACGCTCACGGTCGAAAGGCGCAAAATTTTCGCGGAAGCGCTCCTTTCGGAAACGCGGCTCGACTATACCAAAAAGCTGCCCGACGAAAGCATATACGGCTATGAAGCTTATCACGGCGACGAGGCGGGCTTCGTGAACGAGGACGGGGAGCTCGCAGTGGCGCAGTACGGCTTCGAGTGCGGCGGCGTTTCCGCCCTGCCGATTAACGCGGGCGAGTACGACGTGTACGTTTCGGGCTTTACGAGCGACAAGGGGTTCATCGAAAGCAACTACGAATTTATCTTTAAGCGGGAGCTTTGTAAACAGCTCACCGTGTCGCAGCTGACCGTTGTTATAGCGCCCGTCGGCAAGAGCGAGCTGTTCCGCGGGCAGGAAATTTACGCAGACTCCGCTACGGTGCTTTACGGCGGGTTTATAGAGGGCGACGTGCTCGGGAACATCGTATGCAGCGATTATTTAACGCCCGACAAACCGCTCGTTATGGTGACGATTACAAGCTTTACCGTAACCGACGCGGAAACGGGCGAGGATATGAGCGGCAACTATAAAGTGATTTTCGGCTACGACAGGAATAACGAGCTTTTAAGCGACTTCAAGCCCACCGCGTTCCAGGCTAAGCTGCGTTACGAAAAACGCAGCGTTACGGTAAGGCAGGCAGTGCCCGAAGAGCTCCGCTTCTTCGTATATGCGGGCGAACCCGTAACATTCGAGGCGGACGACGGTATGATAGAAACGGTTGACGCGGGCGACGGCTTGCTCGAAGGGTTTGTCGTGCGCGCGGTCGGCGTGAAGCCGATGCAAAAGCCGGGCGAATATCAAAACCGCATTATCGTGCAGGTGTTCGACGAAAACGGAAATAATTACGCGTGGGCGTACTCGGTTACGTTTACGGACGACAGTCCGAAAATTACCGTCGAAGGGATAGCTTTAAGCTACTCGGTTAGTGCGGATATATTGTCGCTGCCCGACGGGTATGTGCTTAAAGAGGGGGAATATTCCCTTTCGGATGAGCTTTTAAATGGCGACAAAATAGAGCTGAAAGTCGAAAACGGACAAATTACAGCGTCGGTATTTACGGAGTATACCGCAGGCGGCGAGGTGAAGCGCCGCGACAGAAGCGGTTACTACAAAATTTTACAAGAGAATATATAGGCAGTTACTGTTTATACGGAGGGACATATATGAACCGTGGTTTCAATTATTATTTTCGCGAAGGGGTAAGTAGCTCTGCAAGGACGCTTTACCGCAACGGAGGGCTGTTGAAGGCCATACTCTGGATTTTTCTCGAGCTTATCGCGCTCGTAACCGTGGTGTTTTATCCGCTCGTCAGCCTTGCCAAAGTCAGGCAGGGCGAAAGCGTGCGGCTTAAAAACAAGCTCGATTTATCGCAGTCGTTTAAGGATTCGGGCAGACCGTACTCCGTCTGGACGTTGATTTTAACGTCGTGCGTGCAGGCGCTTATGTACCTTGCGGGGGTATTGCTAATCGCCGTTGCGACCGCTCTTTTGGGGCTTGCGGGCTACGCGATAGCTTCGCTTGCGAACTTTGCCGCTCAGGAAGAGTTCAATATACTCGTCGGCTGCTTTATGCTCCCCGGCGCGGCTGCGTTTTTGGTGTATTCGTTCGCAGCCGTTCTGATATTCGCCCCCGCGCCCTATATGGTTGCGAACAACCCCGAAGCGGGCGTGGGCGACATACTTTCCTCGTGCTTCAACACTATGAAGTGCAGCGGCAAGCTTACGCTGTTTTTGAACGTGTTCGTGCCCTCGTTAATAGTTTCGCTGTATATCTCGTTTGCGGGCGGAGTTTTATATTTGATTGATTACTTTCTGAACGGCGAGGCGTTCGTGATGATTTTAATTGCAGTGTGGCTGATAATAGCGGTAATCGGGCTTGCGCTTATCGCGCCGATATTCATTTTTGCGGCGCGAAGCGCAAACCAGCATCTCTTTACCGATATCGCGGTCGACCCCGCGGCTGCGCGCGCGAATATCAACGGCATAAATTTAGTTGCCTGCCGCGGCGACAAGGTGGGTAGCGGCGCACTCGAAAACACGCTCGTATCCCTTTTCGACGACGCCGAGGCGGACGGATATTCGGTGCTCGATAAGATAAACGGAAGGGAGGACGACGGGCGCGCCGCGCGCGCATTTATGCCCGCCGACCTTTCGGAAGCCTTCGACGGAGGCGGCAGAAAGAAGAAAAAGGATAAAAAGCACTCGGAAGCGGAGGATGAAGAGCTGCCTACCGTGAGCGACGTTTTGAGCGGCGAAGAAAGCAACGCTTCCGAAATGCCCCGCGTGCCTTCGGTCGACGTCGACGAAACATCGGTCGAGCCGAGCGTGGAAAAAATAATTATGGACGCGGAACGCCGCGCGGCGGAGGAAAGGGTGGAAGAAAGGAATAAAACCTCATCCGTCGCCGCAGGCAGCGGCGACACCTTCCCCGAAGGGGAAGGCGAAAATGCGGAGGAAGGCGACGGGCTTGAAGAGCCCGCGGAAGAGAAAGCGGAAGAAGGCGACGGGCTCGACGAACCCGCTGAAGAAACCTCACCCGCCACCGCCGAGGGCGGCGACACCCTCCCCGAAGGGGAAGGCAATGACGACAAGGGGGAATAACTTTTATGAGCATTACCGTCTGGAGGATATTGTTCCTCGCTTCCGCGGTTATATTCGTGCTCGGGCTGGGCGTATTATTCTTTTCAAGGCTTTTGAAAAATAAGTACTACCACAGTTACGCGCCCGACGAATTAATGCGCGAAACAAAAACCTCGAATTCGAAAAACAAAATTTATTTCGCCTCGGGCGAAACGAAAAAGTACATAAAAAAATACGTTTACTGCAATTCGGTTTACGATAAATTCCTCGTATGCAACTACGTAAAGAAGTTTGAGGATATATGCTTTTTCGTGCTGGAATATACCGCGCGCAAACGCGTCGTCGCGGTTAAGCAGATAAGAGAGTTCAATACGGGCTTTTCGTCGAAGGTAATCGCCCTCGACAGGCGCTGCAAGTACGTAAATGTCGTGATATGCTCCGCCGACGGGCTGGAAATCAACTCCAACGTAATCCGTCCTCTGTCGGTCGCGAAAATCCGTCTGCACGCGTTTTTGACGAGCCTTACGGTGTTTGCGGGGCTGTTCGCCGTAAGACACCTCGTTGTCGAGTTTTTCGGCGGAACGCACGTCAAGTTTTATCTTAATTCACTTTTGAACTATATTGCCGTGGGCGCAAGCTTTATCCTCGCGCTTTTAAGCTATCTTATAACTTTATTGAGCTTCCGCGCGAAGAACGCGAAGCAGCTTAACGGAGGGGCGCTGGAATATGAGTTCGTATAACAATATACGCAAGATAAAGTACGCGTTCAACCCCGCCGACCCCGTAACCTTAAAAGAATATATTCTTTTCGAGGACGACAGGGATAAAAATAAATTCGTCGTGTTCAAGTTTGCAAACAACGTAAACCAGCATTTGCGGGCAATTAAGTTCGAGGTATTTCAGCTCGACAAGGACGGCAAGACGCTTGAAAAATCGGTGGTTTTATACGACGGCTTCGTATCCGAGCCGAACGCGCCGTTCGTGCCCAACGCAAAGCTTGCGCTAAACTTCGGCTGCGCCGCGCTTACCGTGAAGGTGGTTTTCGCGGTTTTCGACAGGGTAAAGTGGCAGGACGGCGAATTTACCGACGCGAGCTACAAGTTCGACAGATACGCAAGCGACACCGTCGCCGCGCGCGCCGCCGCGGAAAAGCCCTCAAAGCCTTCCGTGCCCGCATCGCCCAAAAAGGCGGATAAGCCCAAGAAAAAGCAGCGCGCGGGCATAACCGATATTTACCGCAAAAACTTTGTAAAATTCCCCAAAGTGTTCAATATCCTCGTATGCGTCTGCGTTCTTGCGTGGGTTGGCGCGACGCTCGCGTTCTTTATTCACACCGATAAAAGGCAGACAATCGACGGCTACGACGTGCGCGTAATTTCAGAGGATACGGTAAGCCTTATAGGCTACGACGGCGACTCGACGAAGCTTGTCGTGCCCGCCAAAATCGGCGATTACTACGTGGAAAGCATAGGGGAGGGCGCGTTTAAAGGCTCGGATATAACCGAAGTCACATTCAAAACGAGCGGCGCGGTGATTATTGAAAGCGGGGCGTTTTCGGGCTGCGAAAAGCTTACCGCCGTCAAAAGCGATACTCTTTCGGGTAAGCTTACGCTTATGGAAAACAGCTTTTCGGGCTGCACCGCGCTTAAAGAAGTGAATTTGCCCACGGCGACGCTGTTCCCGTCCGCGCTCGAAGGCTGCAACGGCGTAAAAGAGCTTTCGTTCGGCTCGTTCATAAAAAACGGCGTAACGCTGTCCGACGTGTTCGCCGCGGACAAAAGCTCCTCGGTTTCTCTCGATAAGCTGAACTGTGGGGCTACGTACATACCCGAAGGGTTTTTCGGCGGAGTGACCGTGAAGGAAGCGAACTTCGACCTTAAATCGCTCACTGCCGAGTACGGCGCGCTCAAGGACGCGGGGCTTTCGGGTTATTACGCCACTTCGAGCTGCGAGGTGCTTTCGGGCGAGGTGGTGTCTGTAAAGCCGAACTCGCGCGAGCTGACAATTCCGAGATATACGACTTCGTTCAATCCCGAAAAATTTTCAAAGCTTATCGGCTCGGTTGAAAAGCTGACCGTGCTTACGAACAGCGCGGATAAAGATTACCTCGAAGTCACCGCGGGGCTGATTGCAAGCTTCCCCGCGCTGACCTCTATAGAAATCGCGGACGGGGTAATGCGCGAGGGTGCGCTCGACGGCTTCGATAAGATTGCCGAGTTCACCGCGCCCGTGCTTAAAACTCCTCTTAAAAATTATATTTCGGGCTCCGCCGTCAATTCCCTATACGTTACGGGCGGCGGCACGCTTACCGCGGCATATCTCGAGGGCTGCGCGCAGCTGAACTCCGTCACGGTAGACGCCGCGGTTGCGGGGGTGTACGACGACGCGTTTTCGGGGCTGGGGCTTTCGGAGCTGTCCGTACCCTGCTTCGCGGGCAGAAAGATGTCGGCATATTCGGGGCTCGAAAATCTGCGCAGGCTCGAACTCACCCCTTACGGGCGCAACGCGTACGTGCCCGAGGGCTGCTTCGACGGGCTGCCGTATCTTACGGCAATTACCGTCGCGGAAGGGTTTACGGCGATAAGGAGCGGGATAGTAAGCTCGTCTTTAAATCTTCGCCGCCTCTATCTGCCCGACGGAATCACTTCTTTCAATTACCCCGTAATAGGCTCGGGCTGTACCTCGCTAACCAACGTTTCGGTAAGCTTCGTATCCGCGCCAAAAAGCTATTCTGAGTTCAACGGGTCGTACGAATACACCGAAAGCCTCTCTCTGGGCGCGCCCTCTTTGAGCGCGGGCTTCTTCGACGGTGCGGAAAGTATAACCGCCCTCCGCCTTAAATGTACCGCCCTCGGCGAAGGCTTTAAGGGCTTTGCGGGCGGGCTCGGCAAACTCGAATATTTAGAGCTCGAAGCGGATACCGTAAGCGCGAAGCTTTCCGATTTGCTCGGCGAGGGGAGGGATAACTCCCGACTTTATACCCTCGTAATGCGCTGCGAGGCTCTGCCCGACCTGTTCTTTTCGGACTGCGACCTGTCTAAAACGGACGTGCTGCTCGCCGATATTAAGGGGGTAAACGCAAGGCTGTTTACCCGTTCGGATATAGCGAGGCTGTATTTTACTCAGTCGCTCGAGTACGACAAAGCATTGTTCGATGCGCTTAAAGGGCTGAATACCGAATTTTCTTTCAGGGGTACCCGCCCGCAGGATTCTTCCATACTCAATCAGGGGCAGAGATACAATTGGTCGGTAGACGGCGAAAAGCTGCTTATAAAGGAATTTTAAAACTGTTTAAAGGAGGTGCGGAAATTGAAGATACCCGATATTAAAACTATCGCGGGCGTAGTGGATATCATGCTCGAACACTGGCAGATTTCCGCGCTTGCCATGCTCGCGTTCGCCGTGCTCTGTATAGGGCTTTTCGGCGGGTTTAAAAAATGCGTTAAGGTTATAATCGCCATTTTGTGCGTAGGCGGCGCCCTCTGGGCGGCTGCCGTCATAGTCGACATAGCCCTAAGGGACGTGGAGGAAATAATCGATATCGCTATTGCATGGACGCCCACGGTGCTGTTTACGCTCACTCTCGCAACAGCCGTATTCATAGGCTATAAGCGCGGGCTGCGCAAAAGCCTCGTCCTTTTCGCTCATTCCGCGTGCGCGGCGGCGGTGTGTCTTACGGCGTACTTTATCTGCGTTTCGAGCGAGGCGGTCGACGGGTTCCTGCTCACCGCGGTAAATGCAATTATGGGCGACGGCGCGCTTCAACGCGAGCTCGGCGTGAGCGCGGATTGTCAAACCTTGCGGCAGGTTTTAATAGGTTTTATAACAAACCTCTTCGACGGCGACGTAAGCATATTGCTTTCCGACAACGCGGCGTATTTAAGTACCCTCGCCGATATGGCGTTCAAAATCGTGTTCGCCGTTGTTTTCTACATAGTTTATCTTATAATCGTATTTATACTCTATATAATTTACCACGCGTGCTATTCGGAGAGGAAGTACAGGCGCAAAAAGACTGCGGCGGTTATGGAAAACAGGTCGGACTGCGTTTATCGCAAACACCCCGTCGGCGGCGGCGTCGTAGGGCTCGTTAGGGGGCTCGCGGCGGGGCTTATTTCCATTTCGTTTCTTGGCAGTGCGCTGTTCATAGTCGCAGGCACGGGCGAGGGCAAGCTCAAAGACTATTCTTTCGGCGATAAGAATACCGACTTTATATACTCTGTTTACCGCTCTGTCGAAAACTACGGCTCGCAGGGGATATTCAAGATTTTAAACGCCGTAAAGGATTCGGACGACGTACCCTATTATCTTTTCGCCGCCGACCTCGTGTTCTCGGGCGGGCTTAAAGACGAACCGAACGGGATTGACGAAAATATCAGATTTGTCGAGGAGCTGGGCGCGTACACTCAATTCGCGCGGGATACCTTTTCGCTGCTCATGAAGTACGGCGGCGATACCCTCGCGCCCATTGTAAGCGGCAATGGCGGCGATATGGACGGCGTTATCGAGGTTATTTCCGACCCCGCGTTCGCCGCCGAGTTCGAGCACCTTGTTTCAAACTTCGACTCAAAGACCTATTTCATTAACTTTTCACTATCCCTCGTAAACTCCGTCGTAGCCAACATCGACGAAATGTCGTTTGCGGACGGAATAGGCGAGGACAATAAGGAGCTTTTGAAGGTTCTCTTCAAATCGGGTTATCTGTCGGAGACTATTCCCGACGAACGGGAGCTTAAAAAGCTTACGGGCAGCGAAGTCGCCACCCGCGCGGAGGATATGCCGCCCTCGATAAGCGTTAACAAGCTGCTTACCAAAAAGGACGTAAAAATCGCGCTCGACATAGTTTTATCGCTGCTTTCCCAAAGGGGCGACGAAAGCGCGGGCGTGCCCGAAGCAATCAAAGCGCTGCTTCCCCGCATACAGGAGCTTTCGCTGCTTTCAACCGAACGCGCGAAGGAATTAAACCCCGTTTTGGGCAGATTGTACTGCTATATCGAAAACAAGTATCTCACCGACGAGGGGCAGGACGGCATACGCTATTCCGAGGTCAAGGGGCTCAACGCGGACTGGAACGGCGAACTCCGCCGCCTAATATCCGCGGCGGACGGCTTATTCACCCTTTACGGTAACGTGTACGACGGGCAGGAGCCCTTGAAGAGCGTACTTAAAATTTTCGACGAAAACGACGAAAACTACGCGGAAAATATTTCTATTTACGACGAGCTTTGCGAAAGCGTAGCCGACTCCGTACTTATCGGCAGGGCGCTCGCTTCGAATAAAATAACGAACATACTTCGCGAACAGCTTTCCGCCGTGGGCGAAAATATATACGTACCCGCAAGACTTGTTTACGAAAACACCTACGGCGAGGACGGCGAACTCATATCACACGGCGAAACGTACTATCTCTTGTACGGGCTAAGGCTTCTCGGCGGCAATGAGGAGCTTATCGGAATGCTTTTAGACTCCTCCGAGGAGCCCGATATAATCGAAATACTCGACTGCGTTGCGGACGCGTTCGGCGAAAGGGATAAATTAGGCAACACTCTTGCGGACTATCTGACCGAGTCTACGCTGCTGCGCGCTATAATTTCCGACGTGCTTACGGAAAAGGCGGACGGAGTTATCGCGGTGCCGTCGGTTTCGCTCGAAAGGGTGAACGGCGAATGCGTAAACCTTGTGGTTAAAGACGAGCTCAAAGAAATTTTCGACGCTTTACCCGACGTTATCGACCTTATAAAGCCGCTTGCGGGCGAGGGAGCGACTGCCGCCGACATAGTTAAGCTTCTCGACGACAAAACGCTCAATTCGCTTTTGGACGGCGGCAACGGCATAATAGAGGGCACCGTGGCGAGCCACCTTATAAAACAGTTCGGCACGGGCGAGGCGGTGGTTATCCCCGCGCGGCTTTCAAGCTTCGAAAACTGGGTGTCCTTCAGCTCTGCGGGCGAGCTTAAAAAGCTGCTTTCCGCGGTAAGGCTTGCGGATATAGACTTCGAAAAGCTGCTTTCGGGCAGCTTTGGCGCCGACGAAATGTTCGACATACTTAACGGGCTCGACGACGGCGAAATAACCGAAATTCTCAAATCGGACGTCATACATTACACAGTCTCCGATTATCTTCAGAACCGCGATTTCGGCTTCGGGGATTTTACGGTGATTGTTCCCGCTTCGAGCAAGATAAACTTGCAGGGCGACGTCATAGCAAGCCTCGTCAAAAAGGAAGAGCTGTCGGTTATTTTCTCAGACCTTAAAAATTTCGGGCTCGACTCGGGCATGACGGCGAGCGACGTGGTGAGAAAGCTCGTCGCCGAAAAACAGGCGCTTACCGACAGCAACGTGATTTCGGCTTCGGTCGTCAATTTCATAATGTGCAACGAGGGCATACGCGACGCGCTTGACCTGCCCGATAAATTTATCGCCGCGGGCGAAAGGGCGGAGTTGGAGAGGTTCGGCGAAGCCAACATATGGCACGGCGAGCTGCCCGCGCTCCTAACCGCGCTAGACGAAATTTTCGAAATTTCCGCGGGCGGGCAGTTCGAAATAAACTCCGATACCATTTCCGACAGAGTAAACGAATTATTGAAGTCGATGAACAAGCCCGCCCAAGCGGAGGCGGGCAAGACAAAGCTGCAAGTTTGTTACGCCTCGGAAATAGTGCGCAACGAAATCACCGTCGAGCTCGACAAGGCGCTCGACGGAGTGGTTAAGCCGTCCGTTATAGCCGATGCAAAGCAGGACGGATACTATAAGCTTTCGGAAATACAGGCGCTGTCCGACGCGGCGGATATATTCGGGCTCGACTTTTTGAACCTTTCCTCCGACGAGCTTACCGATAAGGTAAAAGCCGAGATAATGAACATAAACGAAAAGCGCGACGATTTCGGCGGGAGGAGCACGCTCGACGTGATTTACCCCTCGGCGATTATCCGCCATATGATGACCGAACAGCTCGACAAAGCCCTGCCCGAAAGCGCGGCGGAAAAAGCCACGCTCGATAAAATCAAGGGCGCGGACGGGGCGTACCCCAAATCCGAATTTTCGGCTATGGTTACGGCGGTTAAAACGCTGGGTATAAATTCTGTCGACGAAATACGCGATTTCGGCTTTACCGAGTTTACGAAGTTCAGCCACAATTTAGACGCGGTGTATTCGTCCGACGTGCTCGCAGCCGTGCTGACAAAATCGGTTTCCGACGCGATAGAGGCGAACTTTGCGCTTGCCGACCACCCGAGCGCCTACCGCCCCGATATAAAAATTTACAGGCAGAGCGAAATTGAATGCATAATTTCTCTGCTCGGCGACGGGGACATAGGCGAATACAGCCTCGGCGCGGCGGCGGAGATGAAAAGGTTTATCCTGCCCGACGCGGGCGGCGAGCCGTCCTCGTACATAATTTCGGCAACCCTTACGAAAAACCTTCTTTCAAACGACGGGCTTACCGTGCCGCAAAGCTTAATCTCGGCGGGGCTTATCCGCGCGGAGGAGCTCGCGCTGTTAATCGACGCGTTCGACGCGCTCAACGGCGGGGCGAGCTTCGACGGCTGGCACGTCGAGGGGGATATGGCGGTGCCCGAGCCCGAAGTGAGGGCGGCAGTTGCCGCAAGCGCGATAATGCGCGCGACTATGACCGATAATATAATAAAGCTCAACGGCGGAGTAACCGTCGCGGCGGGCAATGCAGTTGCCGATAAGGACAGCCGAGGCAGGGATATAGCGGTGATAAGCGAAAGCCAGATTCTCGCCGTATTCGACGTGATAGCCGCCTGCGGCGAGGACAGACAGCTCAAAATCCCCTCCTTTGCAAGCATTGCCGACGTGGCGAAGTTCAGGGGCGACATTCCTCTCTTCTTCACGTGCGACAGCACTCGCTACGCCATAAGCGCGGTGCTAAGTCCGCTCGGCACGGCGGATAACGAAAACGCAGTGCTGCTTACGGACGGAGCGGAGGGGACCGAGTTCAATCCCGTAACCTTGCCCGCAATGACGGCTGAGGAGGCGCAGCGCATCCTCGAAATGTACGATTACTGACAAAAGAATATTAAATGCGCGCCGCCCTTATCGGGCGG
>DOCD01000102.1:0-8374 GCA_003503945.1 Clostridiales bacterium
AATAATGCTGCCGCGGCTTTCTTTAAATAAAGAGAGGGGGAAAGATTTATTTACTTTTCGAGAATATCGAGGTAGTCGTCGGGGTCTGCGGTTTTGCCGTTGACGCTGACTTCGAAGTGCAGGTGTTCGCCCTGCTTCATTTCCATACCGCCGGCTTCGGCAATGCTGCCGATAACGTCGCCGCGCTTAACCTTGTCGCCTTCCTTCAGCCCCGATTTGGCGTTGATATACTTATAGGTCGTCGTAATTCCGTTGGCGTGGGTAATGGTCACGTAGTTTTCGTTGATAATATGGTCGGTAACCACTTTTGAAACCGTTCCGTCGAGCACCGCGCACACCTCGTCGCCCGCCTTGCCCTCGAAATCCATACCCTGATGCACGCAGTATCTGTCAAGCGTCTGGTCGTATACGAATTCGTACTTAGAGGTAACCGCCGCGGTCTTTACGGGCAGCATAAAATCGGTATCCGAGCCCGTGGGCTTGTCGTCGGGCTTTTCGTCCGGTTTTTCGTCGGGCTTTTCGTCCGGCTTCTTGCCGTCGTCGGGATTGTTTACGTCGCCGTTGCCGGGTTTGTTGTCGAGGATGTCGTTGTTGTTACCCTTTACGGTGAAGATAACGGTGACGGTTACGGCTGCGATTACAAGCAGGCAGGCTGCAAGAATCAGATAGTAGAGTAAAAGTTTCTTTTTGCTTTTCTTGTTTTCTTCTTTCATAATAAACTCCTTTCGAAAATGATATTGACGGGTTTAACGGATTTTATTCAGTACCCGCCGAAAATTATCGGAGAGGCAGCCTTTACGCCGTCGTCTTTTATTGAAACGTGTAAATTGATTTCCTCGCCGTAGAGAATAACGGAGTAAGGCAGGTCGGCTTTGCAATAGTAGTTTACGCTGTCGGAAAGCTCCTCCACGAACACGATTTCGCCGTTTACGCTTTTAAGGTAATTGTCGAGGTCGAATTCGTGATAAAACGCGCACTCGCCGCATACGTCGTTTAAAGTCAGCCGTCCGAGGCTCGCCGCAGCGGAGCTGCCGAAAGTCACTTCTTTGCAGTTTTTCGAGGTGTCGCCGCAAAAAAAGGTGTAGCTTTCGCCGCCTTTAAAGCAAAGCCCGTCAGGTAACCACGCCAGCGTTGTAATAAGCGCGCCCGCCGCGACGGTTACGCATAACAGCTTCAAAAACCGCATTTTATCCTCCTTACGTAAAGCGTTATTGCCCGCGTTGAAAAAATATATACGCAAATAAAAAAAATTTTTTTGTTTACGTTCCGAAGCAATAAAAAAAGAGCCTTCACGCAAAGTGATATGCACCCCAAAAGTTAGACACTTTTGGAGGTGCATATTTTTATGAAAAAAAGAGGAGCAAAGAATAAAATTTATAGTGCAGAATTTAAAATAGCTGTTATAATGGATATGCGCAATAATCATTTGGGATATCGAGAAACTGCGAGGAAGTATAATATTGCAGCGAATGACTCGCAAGGGAAAGATAGACTAAAAGATTGGGAACGCATATATTTAGAAGAAGGTGCGGAAGGACTAATGACGGAACGGCGTGGCAGAAAAAGTACAGGCAGACCGAAAAAGAAATTAGACAAATCAGTTGAAGAAGATTTAATAGCGGAAAACCAACGGCTTAGAATGGAGCTTGAATATTTAAAAAAACTGAGTGCCTTAGTTCTTGCGGAAGAGCAAGAGAAAAACAAAAAGCAATAATTGTTTCGGAGCTAAGGCAGAAATATCCGCTTAAAGAATTGCTGAAATTATCTGAGTTGCCACGCAGTACTTATTACTACTACTGCAAACATATCAACCAAGATAAATATAAGTTAGAAAAGCAAGAAATAGTTAGCTTATTTGAAGCAAACAAACAACGCTATGGGTACAGACGGATTACATCGTTACTACGGCAAAAAGGTATAGTTATAAACCATAAAACGGTGTTAAAACTAATGAAAAGCCTTAATTTAAGGGGTAAACAACGCAAGAATAATAAGTATCATTCTTATAAAGGTGAAGTTGGAAAAGTTGCAGAGAATCTGTTAAACAGAGATTTTAAAGCAAGCAAACCGTTTGAAAAGTTAACAACCGACGTAACGCAATTTAACGTTTGTAATGATAAGGTCTATCTTTCCCCTGTTATGGACTTATATAACAGAGAGATAATATCTTATTCTATATCATTAAATCCTAGCCTTGAACAGATACGGGAAATGCTACAAGGTTTAACGGAAAGATTGCCGAACGATGCAACGCCTATCTTCCATTCGGACCAAGGCTGGCAATACCAACACGCTGAATACCAAAGATATTTACAGAAACATAACATTATCCAAAGTATGTCAAGAAAAGGCAACTGTATGGATAACGGAGCAATGGAAAACTTCTTCGGAAGATTGAAAGTTGAGATGTTTTACGGAGAAAAGTTCAGCTCGGTTGAAGATTTTATAGACCAACTTCATTCCTATATTTATTACTACAACAATGAGAGAATTTCTCTCAAATTAAAAGGAATGAGCCCCGTACAAAACAGAACTCATTCACAAATCTAATTTATTTAATTTTTGTCCAAACTTTGGGGTTCACTTCAAAGTGAAGGCTTCTTTCATTATAATTTATCGGCAGCCGCCGCAGGTTTTGCAATTGCCGCTGCATTTTTTGCTCTGTTTGCCCGTAGCGGAAAACATTTGCCCGCAGTAGCACCGTTCGGCTATCTTGCCGCAGTCGGGGCAGAAAACGGGGTCGTCGTATTTTTTCACTAATTCCTCGAAGCTTTTTTTGCAGCTTTTGCACTCGTATTGAAGTAATGGCATAAAGTATAAATTCACTCCCGCGGTTGTTTTTTGTCTTTCTTTTTCTTCTTCTGCCGCAAAGGCTTTTTAAAGGGGTTGCCCTTTAAAAGGAAAATTCCTATAACCACCGTCAGCACCACTGTCGCACCCATAACCAGCCAGAACCACCCCGTCTGGTAAAAGGCGTATCCGTCCTGCCCGGGCACGGGCATATTCATTCCCCAGAAGCCCGCTATCATAGTGGGTATCGCAAGAAGAATGGTGATTATCGTCAGCTTTTTCATCGTGTCGTTGGCGTTGTTTGAAATGACCGAGCCGTACGCGTCCATCGTTACGCTTAAAATATTTTTGTAAATGTTACAGGTTTCAATCGCCTGCTTGCCCTCGATAATTACGTCCTCGTACAAATCCATATATTCTTCGCGCGCGGCTACGCCCTGAATTTTAAACAGCTTTTCGTGCACGCGCTCGTTCGAGTTCAGCGAAGTGGAAAAGTATACGAGCGAATTCTGCAAATCCAGAAGCTGAATGATTTCCGTGTTACGCATGGTTTTTTCCATTTCGGACTGAATACGGCGGGTTTTACGGTCGATTTGTTTCAGGCAGTACAAAAACCTTTTCGCGTTGTTCAAAAGGAATGTAAGCGTAAAGTGCAGGGGCATATCGGTGCGCACCCGCTCTCTTCCCGTAATGAAGTCTTTCAAAACCGTGTTGCCTTTGAGGCATACGGTGACGATGCACTTTTCGTTGTAAATAACCGCAAGGGGCAGGGTGGAGTACCCGTCCGAGCCGTCGTTGTCCTCGATAAGCGGGCAGTCGACGATGAACATATTGTTCCCGTCGTCGAATTCGGTACGTGCGCGTTCTTCCTCGTCGAGGGCGGCTTTAATCATATCTTCGGGTATGCCCGTGTAGTTCGATACGTCCTCGCACTCGTCGTCGCTGGGGTTAATAAGGTCAATCCAGCATTTTTCTTTGAAAAGTTCGATTTGCTCGGGCGCGCGTCCGTCGCCGGAAATAAAGTATTTAATCATAACTTCACCTTAAAAAAATAATGCACGGAAAATTCCGTGCATATACAAGGCAAAGCTCATTTGTACGGAAATTTTACGGATTATTCGTTTTGTAAAAAATAATTACTACTTGGGTCCATTTAAGTATCCTTGTATACGAATCTTCGGAAACATTTTTGCCGTTTCCGAAATTTATTATATACCATTATATTTATTTTGGCAAGCGATTTGTTAAAGGTAAAATCTGTACGTTACAATAGCCTTCCCCTGACGGGAAAGGTGTCCGCGCCGTGCAGGCGCGGACGGATATTGAACAAAAATATAACCTTCCTCTGACGGGGAAGGTGTCTTTGCCGTGGAGGCAAAGACGGATGAGGTGTAAAGCGTTACCTCATCAGTCACTCGCTCCCGCTCGTGACAGCTTCCCCGTGAGGGGAAGCCTACAATGCGGAGCTAATTAAAACGCGTCATTTCGAGTGCGGAGCAAGAGAGAATCCCCTCGTGGACTGCTCGGGGTCGGTTGAAAGCGGTAGCCTTGCGCTATTGAACCAAAATATAGCCTTCCCCTTGGGGGAAGGTGTCTTTGCCGTGGAGGCAAAGACGGATGAGGGATATAATTCCCGAACCTCATTTATTTTTCAAATCGTTTATCAAAACAACTAAATGTGCAACTTGTTGTTCTGTAAGTTCGCTTACGTTAATTACTCTTTCGTTATCTAATCCGAGTAAGTAATCGCAGGAAGCGTTAAAATACTTTGCAATTTTTACAAGCATTTCAATTGACGGTAGAATATTATCGTTTTCCCAATTTGAAACAGTTTGCTTGGTTACGTTTAAAGCTTCCGCCAAATCTACCTGATTTATTCCGCGCGCCGTGCGCAAAAGTTTTATTCTTTCACTTAACATAATAGTATTATTTCCAAAAATTACAATACTATTGTATAAAAATTAATTGACTTTATAAAAATACTATTGTATTTTAATATTTGACTAAATTCAATAAGTGTGGGATAAAATGAAAACAAATTTGTTTAAGAAAATTATTGTTTATGTTGCTTTATTTGCATTTAGTATGGCTGCCTTATTCGGCAACACAATTGCTGCGCGCGCGTTCGATTATATGGACGCGTTTCCGTTTTACGGGCTGTATTCAGACGACGGGCAGGCGGTTGTAAGCGGAAAGGTGCGTTATGATTTGACGGATACCGAACTGTTTGAAAAAAATCAGGCGCGTGTCGACGCGGAGTATATAATCGCCGCTTCGGAAAGCTCGGTTGATTTTTCTATACCTTTCATTTCGCGCTGTTGCCAAATGCAGCAGCCAAAGGTATTTATCGACGGGCGGCAGGTCGAGGGCGAAATAGGTTACGGCAAGTATCATTATTCCGTTTATCGCGACAGCCCGATTACCGAAGCAATTGCCGATACTTTTCCCGCAACGCTTGCAAACGAATTGTGCGGCACGCTTTACACGGTTATTGCCGATAACGAAGATATAAGCGTAAATTTGAAGTTGGGCGAGGGGCAAAGCCTTATTTATGACAGCACAAATCATTATTCGGCTTCCTTCGACGGCGTAAACGAGCAGTTTATTTTTTATGAGGCGCCGCAGGGTGTTAAATTCCGATTTTTCATTTTAGGCGAACAAGCCGACAATAATTTCGTAAGCAATTGCAGCTTCGAAAAACGGTACATTACCTGTGCGGAGTACGTCGATATTTATTACGAAGCTTTTAAAGAATATTATATAAACTGCGGCAATCCCGAAAAAGAATATTTTTATTCGCAGATAAACGCGGTTTACGGCACCGGAAATATCATAGGCTTCGAGGATATTTTTTTAGATTCGTTTACGGAGTACAGGATAAATACCTTTAATTTCAGTATTGCGCCGAAAGCCGAAACGCGGGTTACCGTTTCGGCGAGCGCGGGGCTCGGCTATAACGGAAATTATTCGCCGTACCTCTACGGCGTAAGCTTTGCCGCCGCGCAAAAATACCCCGCAGAGTTCAGCGTAAAACTCAATGCGGAGTACCCGTACATTATTAATTGTTCCGTACCGTTCAGCCGTGACGGCGAAGACGTTATTTTAGAGCCGCAAAACGAAGATTTTTCAATAAAATTCTGTTCGGTCGAAGCTCCCCTCAACGTGTATGAATTACAGGAAAAGGAGCGGACAAAGAGCAAAATAATTATGATTGCGGTGGTTGCGGCTTTTTGCGTTTTGCTTATCGGCGCGATGGTTTTTTTTATTAAAGCATCCGATTATTTTGAAAACGCTATATAACTATTTTACCTTCGATAAAGGAGTTGAAAAATCCTTCGAGGTCGACGCCGCCGCTTATGAAGCAGCCGAAAAGCTGTTCGCGGGTAGCTAATTTAAATTGATTTTCGGCAAAGTATTTTTTAAGCCCCGATAAAAATTTTTCGTCGCCTATCGACTGCCGCAGCATGTCGAAGAGTATAAGCCCCTTGTTATACGCGATATTCGTATATTCGTATTCGCTTTCATAGTCTTTGAGGTGGCGGTTCATGCTCGTGTCGGCGTCGCCGAAAATCTGTTTGTACACGGTGTAGTACGCCCTGTACGATTTGGTCGCCGAGCCGATTATGCCCGTCCTCGTAAACGAATATGCGGGGTGATTTTCAAAGAACATAAGGGTGGAGTATTCCGCAAGTCCCTCGTCCTGCCACGCGTCGGTAAGCTGGTTGCTGCCCACCATTGCGTACCACCACTGGTGCGCGGTTTCGTGCACTACGGTGTAAATATTGTCGTCCTTATTCAAGGAGTCGGAAATCATTACAAGTCCGGGGTACTCCATACCGCCGTAGCAAAAGCCCGTCTGCACTACCGAATAAACGGGGTAAGCGTATCCCCCGAAGGTCGCGCCGAAGTACTGCAGGCTTTCCGCGGCTGCGGCAAGCGCGGTTTCGGGTTCGCTGTCCGAGTAATAGTAATATATTACCTCCGTCCCGTTCACGTCCTTGTTTACCGTCTTGAACTTGTCTGATATAACCGCGGCGAAATCGCGTGCGTTGTTCAGTGTATACGTGCACTTCTGTCTGTCCGCCGCGGTGGTGCGGTTTTCGAGCTTTCCGCTCGTAGCCGCGACATATTCGGGGGGCAAATCCAAAGTTACCTTATAATTCGCGCACTCCGAAAGGAAAGGGTCGCCGTTATAATAATAGGCGCACTCCACAAATCCCTCCGACGAATACGCGCACAGCACGGGGTAAAAATTGCCTAAATTTACCGTGTTTTCGGTAACCCCAGTGCGGTGGTTTATTTTCGCGAGCGCGAGGGTGTAGCTTATCTTTATTTTAACGTTCTCCTCGGGATATACGGGGGTCAACAGGGTTACGGTAAGGATATTTTCGTCCTCGCCGCCCACGTTCCAGCCCGAGCAGTTTTCAACCCCGTCGATTGTCATCGAGCCGTAATTAACGCCCGCATAGTACGCCGCGTTGGTATAGCTCTGCGAAACGGGCTTATACTGCGCGTTCTCGCGGAACGCATTGCCGTAAAGGTTGAACTTCAAATCGCCTATCTCGTTCCCCGTGTCGTTATAGTAAGTAAAATCCACCGTGCCTTTAAGCGTCCTCGCCTCGGCGTCGTAGGAGGCGAATATTTCGTATTCGCTTATTTCGGCTTTCTTCTCTTTACAGGCGGCAAGCGTAACGCATGCAGCCGCCGCGCATATTACAAGTAAAATACAGATAAATCTTTTCACGTAGCACCTCATATCAGAAATATTGTATGAACGCGCCATTGCTTTTAACACATTTTTTTTCAGTTAAATAATATATACAGTATGGTATTTTGTGTAATTGCCGACGGCAACGTCAAGGATATAAAATCTCTGCCCGAGTGCGACGTCGCGCTTTTCGGCTTCAACGGGCTGGGCGAAGTGGATTACGAAAGCGAGCTTAAAGGCTACACCGATAAATTCGAGGACGCGACCCGCCTTTCCAAAACCTTCAAATGCGGGGTGCTCTGCGGCTGCCGCACCAAGAGCCGCGGAGTTATAAGGAAATCGGTTTCGGTTGCTGACAGGGGCAAGCTTCTGGGCATTTCCGATATGAACAACGTAATCGACAAGGAAGAGTTTAAAAGCGGAGCGGGCTTAGGCGTGTACAACGTCGGGGGCTATAAAATAGGCGTGTGCATCGAAAACGACCTGCTTTTTCCCGACGGCATAAAGGCGCAGGCAATGTGCGGCTGTAACGTGATTGCGGTGGTCATGGAGGAGCTGAAAAGCCCTATGCCGCCCGTGCTGATACGGGCGTACTCGTACCTTTACGGCGTGCCGATAATAATGTGCGCGGGGAACATGGCTTACTTTTCGGAAATAACGGGCGACGTCGCCTCGTCGTCGCTTGATTTTTCTCTCTTCGACGTGAATATGCAAAACAGCTACCACGTTGTCACGTCGCGTACGAAGGGCATATATACGGAAGTGAGAAACGATTATTGAAAATTTTTGCGGAGCGCATATACGGGCGCCCCGCAAAAATTTTTTATTGCGCCTTTTAACGCTTGTAATTTTAAAAAAAACTTGCTATAATTATAA
>DOCD01000102.1:8654-9754 GCA_003503945.1 Clostridiales bacterium
AATTATAAGTGTCGTTTCCTCTGAACTGCGCATAACTTTGTTGAACTGCGTTTTTCTCGGGTCATTTACGTTTTAGTAAACTCCCCGTCAAAAATACTCGTTTTCCTTGGTCTGCTTGTTCATAGAAACCGATGAAATCTTATTGCTATGGAGCATATTTTTATGTTGTCGATGACCGGTTACGGCAGAGGTGAGTACAAGCAAGACGGTATCGAGCTTACCGTCGAGATAAAGACGGTGAACAACCGCTATCTCGACGTTTCGGTCAAAAGCCCGCGCGTATTCACCGCGTGCGAGGACTTAATTCGCAGGCTTTTAAGGGAAAAGCTTACGCGCGGTCACGCCGACGTGTATATAAACTTTTCGGACAAGCGCGAAAAGGCGCGCAGCCTGTATCTCGACGAAAACACGGCGAAAGCTTACGCCGAAGCGGCAAGGCGGGTCGCGGCTATGTTCCCCGACGCGGAGAAAGATTTTTCAGTGACAAGCATTTTGCGCTTCCCCGACGTTATAAAGGCGGAGGAAAGCTCCGCGGCGGACGACGAGTGCGTCGCCGCGCTTATTGAGGCGCTTAACGCGGCAACCTCAAAGCTCAACGAAATGCGCGCCGTCGAGGGCGTCAAGCTCGAAGCGGATATGCTTTCGAGAATGGACGTAATAGAAAGGCACGTAAAGGAAATCGAAAAACTCGCGCCGCTCGTTGCGGATAAGTACAGGGTAAAGTTAGAGGCGGGCATGAAAAAAATCCTCGAAAACGTGGAAGTGGACGAGGGTCGGCTTTTAAACGAAGTGGCGGTTTTCACCGATAAGAGCAATATCGACGAGGAGCTTACCCGCCTCAAATCGCACATAATGCAGTTCCGCGAAATCTGTAAGGACGGAATCGTCGGCAGAAAGCTCGACTTCCTCGTGCAGGAATTCAATCGCGAAACGAACACCGTTTGCTCGAAGTCGAACGACCTCGAAATAACCCGTCTGGGGCTCGCGCTCAAAAACGAAATAGAAAAGGTGCGCGAGCAGGTTCAAAACGTAGAGTAGTATATTATGGGCAAGCTTATAGTTATTTCCGGCCCTTCGGGAGTAGGTAAGGGCACTATTGT
>DOCD01000102.1:10038-13102 GCA_003503945.1 Clostridiales bacterium
AGTAAGGGCACTATTGTCAAAAAACTTTTGAAAAGGGGCGGGTACGCGCTCAGCGTATCATGCACTACCCGCGCCCCGCGCGAGGGCGAAAGGGAGGGCGTTTCGTACTTTTTCATAACCGAAAAAAAATTCGAGGAAATGATAGAAAACGGCGGATTTTTGGAGCATTCGCGCCATTTCGGGAACTATTACGGCACGCCGAAAAGCTTTGTAGAGCAAAAGCTTAAAACGCACGACGTCATTCTCGAAATCGAGGTCGACGGCGCGTTGCGGGTCAAAAAAAGTTATCCCGAAGCGGTGCTTATCATGGTTGTTCCGCCCTCCATAGAAGAGCTTAAAGCAAGGCTATTAAAGCGCGGCAGCGAGGACGAGGACACGATAGAAAAGCGTATGCAGCGTATGGAGTACGAGCTTTCCAAACGCGATCGGTACGATTATACGGTGGTGAACGACAAGCTCGAAGCCGCCGTGGACGAAATCGACAACATTATAAAATCAGGCGTAAAAAATTAAATTACGCGTAATTTAAGGAGTATATATGATAAACCAACCTTCCGTTGACGTTTTAATCAACAAATTGGGTACGGACGGACAGCCCGTATCGCGCTATTGCCTCTGCGTGGTTGCAGCCAAGCGCGCAAGGCAGGTATTGGAACACCATATGGCGCAGGGGCCCAACCCCAACGAGTATCTCAAAGAGATATCGGTCGCCTGTCAGGAAATAGCAGACGGCAAAATCAAGTGCACAAAAGACTGATAAAAAAATAATATACTGCGGTTTTCGGTAGGAAAGCCGCAGTATATTACACTTACTTTTTATGATGTACGCTAAGGTAATAGTAGATATCGCCCACAGTCAGGTGGACAGGATTTTCGAGTATTCCTGCCCCGATTCGCTTGCGGCGGGCAGCAGGGTAAAAGTGCCTTTCGGGGGCAGAACGGTGGACGGCTTCGTCATAGGCGTAAGCCGTACTTCTTCATATCCCGCCGAAAAGCTCCGCCCGATAGCCGAGGTTTTCGACGAAGCCCCCGCGATTTTGCCCGAGTGTCTCAGCCTTACCGAGCTCATTTCACGGCGTTACCGCGTGCCCAAGGCGGCGGCATTAAGGCTGTTTCTGCCGTCGGAAATGCGGCAGGGCAAGGTGCACGAAGCGTACAAAAATTTTGCGGTTTTTTTAACCGACAACGTAAAGCTTCCCGCTTCGGCGAAAAAGCAGGCGGCAGCGCTCGAATATTTAAAGAGCGTCGGCGAGTGCGAGCTCGCGGCTCTTTGCGAAAAATTCGGCAGGGGTGCGGTAAATTCGCTTTCCGACAAGGGCGCAATCGAAATTCGGGCGCGCAAGGTCGTAAGGAACCCTTTTGCGGGGCTTGCGGGCGAGGGCGAAAAAAAGACGCTCACCCCCGCGCAGGCAGCCGCGCTCGAAAGCATCGAGGGCTCGGATAAAGCAATTCATTTAATTCACGGCGTTACGGGCAGCGGCAAAACGGAAATTTATTTAAACGTAATCGACGGGCAGCTACGCCGCGGCAAAACCGCTATTTTCCTCGTGCCCGAAATTTCGCTCACCCCGCAGATGCTGTTACAGCTCCGTTCCCGCTTCGGCGGCGCGGCGGCAATCCTGCACAGCGGGCTTTCCGCAGGCGAGAGGTTCGACGAGTGGTGGCGGCTGCGCTCGGGCGAGGCGAAAATAGCCATAGGCGCGAGAAGCGCGGTGTTCGCCCCGCTTGAAAACATAGGCGCGATAATAATCGACGAGGAGCACGACTCCTCTTACGTCAGCGAATCCGCGCCCCGCTATTCCACATTCGATATCGCCGAAATGCGCGCAAGGTACAACGGCGCCAAGCTCGTTTTGGGTAGCGCGACCCCGTCCGTGGAAACTTACGTCAGGGCGAAGGAGGGGGAGTTCGGGCTTATAACCCTCACCGAACGCATAAACGGCAAGCCCATGCCCGAGATAATAATTGCGGATATGCGCAAGGAGGTCAGGCGGGGCAACAACACGGGGTTTTCGCTCGCGCTCAAAGAGGAGCTGAATAAAACGCTTTCGGACGGCAATCAGGCGATTATATACCTCAACAGGCGGGGCTACTCCCGCACGGTTTTGTGTCGCGACTGCGGCTACGTCGCAAAGTGCGAAAACTGCGACGTCACGCTCACCTATCACAGCGAGGACAACTGCCTCAAATGCCACTACTGCGGCGCGAAATACCGTATGCTGACCGCCTGCCCCGACTGCGGCGGAAGGCACGTACTGTACAGCGGCACGGGCACGCAGAGGGTGGTCGCGGATTTGAAGTCGCTTTTCCCGTCCGCGAGAATACTTCGTATGGACAACGATACGGTCACGGGCAAGGACGGGCACTATAAAATACTTAAAAAATTTGCGGAAAGAGAGGCGGATATCCTCGTAGGCACGCAGATGATTGCAAAGGGGCACGACTTCCCGTCGGTTACGCTCGTGGGAATACTCGACGCGGACATGAGCCTGCATTTTTCCGATTACCGCAGCGGCGAGCGAACCTTCCAGCTCATAACACAGGTCGCGGGCAGGAGCGGGCGCGCGGGCGAAAAGGGCAAGGTCGTGCTTCAAACCTATTCGCCCGAAAACTATATTTTAAGGTACGCGGCGAACTACGATTACAACGGCTTTTTCGATAACGAAATTTCGCTTCGCAAAGCCACGGGCTTCCCGCCGTATTCGCTCATTTGCAGGGTTATGGTAACCTCCGAGGACGGCGACGTCGCTTTGCAGACACTCAAAAGCGTGTACTTCGCGGTGGAGGATTTGCGCAAAGCCGCCCCGAACGAATTTATATTTTTAAACAAAATGCACTCGCCCATAAAAAAGATACAGGGCAAAATCCGCTATCAGGTTTTAATGCGGCTTCAAAGCAAGTCGCTGCTTGATAAAATTTACGATATCGCCGTTACAAACTCGTCGGGCGATTGTTTGGTTTACGTTGAAGAAAACCCCGTAAATTTAAGCTAGTTCACAAATTTTTTCGTCTATTTTGCGACGAAAAAATTTCGTGATTTAAAGGCGCTTTCTTACACGCCGTA
>DOCD01000128.1 GCA_003503945.1 Clostridiales bacterium
GGCCCAACCCCTTGACCTTCTTTTTAACTTCTTCCGTGTGTTGTTTAAAACTTTCGTTCATATATACTCCTAAAAATTTAATTTTAAATCAGAAACGAGCAAGACAAGGAGAACGAGCATTTGCAAAGGGCGCGTACACAGACGTACATAACCGAGCAAAGCGGAGTTCGACGCAGTATGGCGAAATTTATCATTTAAAATTTTATTTGCATGCGCCCGTCGGGGTACTCCGACCTATGTTTCAAAGCGACTACGGCAGCCACGTTGCCGACGCCCTCTTTTTTAAGCGGCTTGCCCTTGAAAACGCGCGTTTCTATCGGGATTTCCTCGGTGTCGACCTCGGCGACCGATTTATCGTCGTTTATTACCGCGAGCGAATAGGGGATTGTGACGTAGTTTGCAAACAGTATTTCGGCCTTGCCCTTTATGTCGGCAATCATAAGCCCCTTGCACGCCCTGCCTATCGGGTCGATAGTGGACGCCACGACGCGCTTGAAGCCGCCGAGCGTGGTGACGATAATAATTTCACCCTCGCCAGTGTGCTGCGTCGCGAATATGACCTCGTCGCCGCCTCCGAGCGAAATGCCCTTTACGCCGCCTGCGACTCTGCCCTGAACGGGCACGTCGTCCTTATTTGCGTTGAGGCAAAGCCCTTTGCGCGTGACGAACAGCATTGTCGAAAATTCGTCGTCGTCGTAAGTTTCCACGTTCAGAAGGCTGTCGCCCTCTTTCAATTTGAGCGCGGGGAACACGTTTTTGCTCTGCTGATACTCGCCCCACTCGGAAAGCTTGACGGCGCCCTGAGTAGTAAAGAACAACAGCTTGCCCTCGGGCACTTCGCCCTCCTTGCAGGCGAAAAGCTTGACGGGGTACTCGTCCTTTTCCACCCCCTCGACAAGCTTTTCAAGCTTTGTGCCCGCCGAGCGGAACTCGCTGACGTCGGCGTATTTCGCACTCATTTTTACGCAGTTGCCGAGGTTGGTGAACGCGAACACCGTATCCTCCGCAGAGCAGTTTAAAGCCTGTTTATGAAGGTGCGAGAAGCTTGCGGAAGGGGAAAGCTTGCGCTTTATTGCAAACGCAAATTCGCCGCGTTCGACGAATTTTACGCCGTTGTTTGCCGTCACGCACACAGTCCACTCGGTTACGGCTTTCGCGCCGCCCGCGTTTTTGACGGCGATTTTTTCCTCGCTGTCGACTATGCGCGTCTTTCTTTCGCACTTGTATTTGCGGGCTATCGCGCGCATTTCAGACTTGACGATATCCCACTGTTTGTTCTTGTCGTCGATTATCGCGCGCAGCTCCTCTATGCGTTTTTTGAGCGCGGCGAGCTCGTCTTCGAGCTTTTTGACTTCGAGCTTTGCAAGCCTTGCAAGCCGCAAATCGAGTATCGCCTGCGCCTGCCGCTCGGAAAGATTAAATCTTTCCATAAGCTTTTTGCGCGCGTCGGCGGTCGACTCCGCCGTCTTGATAATGCGCACGACCTCGTCCACGTTGTGCACGCCTATTATCAGCCCTTCGAGGATATGGCAGCGGGCGAGCGCTTCTTTTAATTCGTAGCGCGTCCTTCTTAAAACTACCTGTCGCTGATACTGTACGTAATATCTTATAATATCTAAAAGCCCCAGCTGCCTGGGCTTGCCGCCCGCGATAGCGACCATATTAATGCCGAAGGTGCACTGCAAATCGGTGTATTTTAAAAGTATTTCGAGGATTTTGGATACGTCCGCGTCCTTTTTGAGCGATATAACCGCGCGCATGCCCGTGCGGTCGGATTCGTCGACGATATCCGCAATACCCGCAAGCTGCTCCTTCTTTTCTTCGCGAAGAAGCATTATCTTTCTTAAAAGCTCCGCTTTGTTCGTCTGGTACGGAAGCTCGGTTATTACAATCGATTTTTTACCGTAATCGCCGCTTTCTACGGTATAGCGCGCGCGAAGGGTGATTTTACCCTTGCCCGTTTCGTACGCCTGTTTAAGCTCCTTGGCGATTATGAACCCGCCCGTCGAAAAGTCGGGGCCGGGGATAATTTTCATCATTTCGTCAACCGAAATGCGGGGGTTGTCGATATACGCGCAGCACCCGTCTATAACCTCGCCTAAATTGTGCGTGGGGATATTGGTTGCAAGCCCTACGGCTATGCCGTTTGCGCCGTTTACGAGAAGGTTGGGGAACCTGCCGGGTAAAATATCCGGCTCCAACAGCGAATCGTCGAAGTTGAACGAAAAGGGCACCGTTTCCTTGTCCAAATCCTTCAAAAGCTCCAAGGCGAGCGGCTCCAACCTCGCTTCGGTGTATCTCATAGCCGCGGCGGGGTCGCCGTCGACCGAGCCGAAGTTGCCGTGACCGTTGACTAAGGTCATGCGCATATTGAATTCCTGCGCCATCCTGACCATAGCGTCGTATACCGAGCTGTCGCCGTGCGGGTGGTATTTACCCATACAGTCGCCGACAATCCTCGCGGATTTTTTATGCGGCTTGTCCGGCGTGAGCCCCATTTCCGCCATGGTATAAAGTATGCGCCTTTGCACGGGTTTGAGCCCGTCCTCGACGCGGGGCAGCGCCCTGTCCAAAATTACGAATTCCGCATAGGGCAGCATCGACTGAGGCATAACCTCTTCCAAAGGGGTTACGAAGATATTGCCCGTGGGTATGGAAGTCTGAAAATTACCGTCGTTCTTCTTTGCCATAATCAGTAGGCCTCCGCGCCGTTTTCGGGCTTAAAGTTTACCTTTTCGATAAACCCGTCAACCTTGTTGAAGTTTGCGTTCTGCGCCAGAAACTCCTTCCTGCCGTCGACCTTGTCGCCCATAAGCATTTCAATCACGTTGGCAGCCTCCGCCGCGTCCTCTATGGTAACCTGTATAAGGTTGCGGGTTGCGGGGTTCATAGTGGTGTCCCACAGCTGGTCCGCCGACATTTCGCCCAAGCCCTTATAGCGTTGAATCTGATAGCCCTTGCCCACTTCCTTTATCTTTTCGTCGAGCTCCTTGTCGTCGTACGCGTACTCGACGCGGTCCTTTTTATAGACCTTGTAAAGGGGCGGCATGCCTATATACACGCAGCCCGCGTTCACGAGGTCGCGCATATACTTGAAAAAGAAGGTTAAAAGTATGCAGCGTATGTGCATGCCGTCCTGGTCGGCGTCCGATAATATTATTACCTTTTTATACCTCGATTTATCCACCTCGAACGAACGGTTGAAGCCCGCGCCTATTGCCGATACGAGCGTTTTAATTTCCTCGTTCTGAAGCGCCTGCAACGCCGATTTTTTCTGCACGTTCAAAGGCTTGCCGCGCAGGGGCAGAATGGACTGATACTGCCTTACGCGCGCCTGCTTCGCCGTGCCACCCGCGCTGTCGCCCTCGACTATGAACAGCTCGTTCATTTCGGGGTTTTTGCCCGAGCACGGCGCGAGCTTGCCTATAAGGTTGAGCCCGTCGTTGTCGGAAGCGGCTTTAGCCACGTCGCGCTCGGCGCGGTGTTTTATCCTGTCGTCGGCGGCAAATTTCGCCTTTTTCGCCATTTCGTCGAAAATCGCCCTGTTGCCCTTTACCGATAACAGCTTACCGAGCCCGTCCACAACCGCCTGTTCGACGGGCGCCTTGACCTCGGGGTTGCCGAGCTTTGTCTTTGTCTGCCCCTCGAACTCCACGCCCGTCATTTTGACGGTTAAAACCGCGGTGAGCCCTTCCTTTATATCGTCGACGATAAACGGCGAATCCTTCGCCTTTAAAACGCCGCTATTTTTCGCGTATTCGTTTATCGACTTCAAAAGCCCGTTATGGAAGCCCGTTTCGTGATAGCCGCCCTCCACGGTGGAAATATTGTTTACGAACGAAAACAGACTTTCCGAGTCGTCCTTGGTATGGCACAGCGCGAATTCGATTTTGATTTTTCCCTTGGGCGCGCCTTTAAGCTGAATATCCGACACCGTCGAGTAATACAGCGGCTGATTGTAAAGGGGTACGCGGTCGCCGTTCAAGTACTTTACGAAGTCGATAAGTCCGCCGTCGTACTTGAAGCTTACCGCCTCTCTGGGGGGAAGCAGCTCTTTTACGGTGCGGGAGGAGTCGCCGTCGATATCGTCGTCGGCTTCGGTTTCGCGGTAAAGCTCGCGCTCGTCGATAAGGTTAATTTTAAGCCCTTTGTTTAAAAACGCAAGCTCCTTCAGCCGTTTCGAAATGGTGTCGTAGTTCCACTCAACCGTTTCAAAAACCTCTTTATCGGGCATAAACCGCACGAGCGTGCCGTGCTTTTTGGTCTTTTCCTTAGTGTCCGAAAGCGGCGCGTCGGGGATACCGCAAAGCCACTTTTTCTTTGCGGAGTCGAAGCGGCTTGAAAAGCCCATTTTGAACACGGTGCCGCGATAAACCTCTACCTTGACCCACTCGGAAAGGGCGTTGGTAACCGACGCGCCCACGCCGTGAAGCCCGCCCGAAAACGCGTAATTTTCCGTATCGAATTTGCCGCCCGCGTGCAGCTTGGTAAAAATGACCTCCACCCCGCTGACGCCCGCCTTGGTATTGATATCGGTGGGCATGCCCCTGCCGTTGTCCTCAACCGACGCGGAGCCGTCCTTCCACAGCTTTACCGTAATTTCGTCGGCAAATCCGTTTGCGGCTTCGTCGACCGAGTTGTCGACTATTTCCCAAAGAATATGGTGCAGCCCCTTTACTCCCGTCGAGCCGATATACATACCGGGGCGTATGCGCACGGCTTCAAGCCCTTCAAGAATTTTTAAATCGTCCGCGTTGTAACTTTTTTCTGCCATAAATACCCTTTCTTGTCTTTATTAACCGTTAAATTATACCATATCTTGTAAAAAAAGTAAAGCGCGCGGGCAGAAAAAATTTCCGCCCGCGCGCCGTAACCGTTTTTGCCTCAGTTTTTAATCATCTCTTCAAACTTTGTTTCGTCGATAATTTCGATTCCAAGCTTTTGCGCCTTTTCAAGCTTGCTGCCCGCCGCCTCGCCCGCGATAACGAGCGTGGTTTTAGAGGTAACCGAGCTCTGACATTCTCCGCCGCGCTCTTCGATAAGCTTTTGCGCCTCGCTACGCTTAAAGNNGAGCCGATATACATACCGGGGCGCATGCGCACCGCTTCCAGCCCTTCGAGAATTTTCAAGTCGTTTGCGTTATAGCTTTTTTCCGCCATAAGTATTTCCCTTTTATCGTACAAATCAGAAATTTTCCATTTATAATTATACCATATAA
>DOCD01000120.1 GCA_003503945.1 Clostridiales bacterium
AAAACGCCTTCCCCCTTTTATGGGGGAAGGCGTTTGTCACTGTTTATTTGTTTGCGTCGTAATTGTCGTAAAATCCGTCGATATCGTAAAAATCGTTACCCTCTTTTACCTCTTTGACTTCCTTTATGATTACGTGCGGCTCCTGCTGTGCCGCGGGCGCGGGTGCGGGTTTCGGCTGTTCCTGCCGTCCGCTCGCCGTATTGATAATTATAGGCTGAACGGGAGGAGGCAACTGCTGCGCCTGCTGCTGTACGGGCTGCTGATACGGGGGCACGCCGTAAGGCTGGTTGGGATAGCCGTAGGGTTGCCCGTATGTGCCGTAAGGCTGATTATACTGCGGCTGCTGGCCGTTCTGGTCGGCGCGCATACGCACGAACTCGTTTGCCATTTTCATTGTAGCCGATTCCTGCGCCGCCTGCATCTTTATGGCGTTTATTTCCGCCTGAGCGCGGGTTGCTTCCTGCGCGGCGCGCTGGTTTGCCGCGGCTATTTCCGCCTGAGCACGGCTCGCCTCCTGTGCGGCGCGCTGATCGCCGCGCATTTTTTCGAGCTCTATCTGCATTTTCATCATTTGAAGCTCGCTGTCGTTATTATTCTGCTGCTGAGGCTGTTGCATGGGCATACCGTAAGGAGGCATACCGTAGGGGTTCATATACGGATTCATATACGGATTCATATACGGGTTCTGCCCGTAAGGGTTAGCGTTCTGGTGCGCCGCAAATTCGGCTTTCATACGCGCGATTTCCGCTTCCGCACGCGCTCTGTCGATTTCCTGCTGAGCCTGCATTCTCATACGCTCGGCTTCGAGCTCGGCACGGGCTTTTGCAAGCTCTATTTCGACCTTGGCCCTTACAAGCTCGTTATTGTCGGACTGAACCTGCAAGCTCGTGGGCGTAGCCGCTATCTGTGCTTTAAGGCGCTGAATTTCGGCGTCCGCACGCGCTTTTTCTATCTCCTGCTGAGCCTGAGCCCTTGCACGCTCGGCTTCCATTTCCGCCCTTACGCGGGCGAGTTCGACTTCGACCTGCGCCCTTATAAGGTCGTTGTTATCCTTTGACTGCGACTGAGGTTGTGAAGAAAATAAATCTGCTCTCATTTTTGCTAACTCCGCTTCTGCTTTAACTTTATCTATTTCTGCCTGTGCCTGCGCTTTGACGCGTTCCGCCTCCATCTGAGCGCGCGCCGTGGCGAGCTCCGCCTCGACTTTTGCTTTTACGAGCTCCGCGCTTTCCTTCTGCGTTTCCGCAGGCTTGGAAGCCAGCGCTTCCGCTTTGAGTCGTGCGATTTCCGCTTCGGCTTTAACCTTGTCTATTTCCGCCTGTGCCTGTGATTTTGCGAATTCCGATTCCATCTGCGCCCTTGCCATTGCGAGTTCGGCGTCAACCCTCGCCCTTATAACGTCTTCGTTATTGACCTGCTGAACGGGTTGATTCTGCTGCGTGCGCGCCGTGGCAAGCTCCGCTTTGATTTTTGCAAGCTCGGCGTCCGCCTTAGCGCGTTCCACTTCGTTTTTCGCCTGAGCTTTCGCAAGCTCGGCTTCCATCTGCGCCTTTACGAGCGCGCTGTTGTCGAACTGTTGAACGGGCGGCGGTGCCTGACGTTGCGGCTTGTCGCGCGTCGCCGCGATTTCCGCTTTGAGCTTGGCTATTTCCGCTTCGGCGGTAACCTTGTTGATTTCCGCCTGAGCCGCAGCTCTGCTGCGCTCCGCCTCCATTTCCAACCTCGCTTTTGCAAGCTCCGCTTCGACCTTGGATTTTATAAGCTCGCTGTTGTCGAAGCTCTGCTGACCCTGAACAGGCACGGGGCTTGCGGCTATCTGTGCGCGCAGACGCGCGATTTCCGCGTCCGCCTGAGCCTTTTCGTTCTGCGCGGCAAGCTGCGCCCTGTCGCGCTCCGCCTGCATTTCCGCGCGGGCCTTCGCGACTTCGCGGTCGATTCTCGCCCGTACTTCGTCGGGATTGACAGGTCTTTGCCCTTCCGGTCTTGCCGCCATTGCCTGCTGTGCCTTCAAACGCGCGATTTCAGCGTCCGCTTTCGCTTTTTCTATTTCCTGCTGAGCCTGAGCCCTTGCGCGCTCGGCTTCCATCTGCGCGCGTGCCGCGGCAAGCTGCGCCTCGACCTGAGCTTTGACCACTTCTCCATTGTCCGCCTTTGCGGGCTGCGCGGCAATCGCCTGCGCTTTAAGCTGTGCGATTTCCGCCTCGGCTTTCGCCCTTTCTATTTCCTGCTGAGCCTTAGCCTTTGCGCGCTCGGCTTCCATTTCCGCCCTTGCGCGGGCAAGCTCGGCTTCGACCTGAGCTTTTACCGCGTCAGTGCCGCCTTGTGCGGGTGCGCCCGCATTCGCGCGGCGCTCCATTTCGTCTTTAAGACGTTGAATTTCAAAATCGGCTTTCTGCCTTTCTATCTCGTTCTTTGCCTGCGCCCTTGCAAGCTCGGCTTCCATTTGCGCCTTTACGAGCGCGCTGTTATCGAACTGCTGAACGGGCTGCTGTTGCGAACGCGCCGCAAGCTCCGCCTTGATTTTTGCAAGCTCGGCGTCCGCTCTCGCGCGGTCGACCGCATTTCTCGCCTGCGCCTTTGCAAGCTCCGCCTCCATCTGCGCTTTTAAAAGCGCGGCGGTGTCGGGCTGACCCGCTACGGGGCGCTGTTGCTGCGCCCTGGCAAGCTCCGTCTTTATCCTTTCGAGCTCGGCATCCGCTCTCGCCCGTTCGACGTCGTTTTTCGCCTGAGCTTTGGCGAGCTCCGCCTCCATCTGCGCCTTTATAAGTGCGCTGTTATCATATGCGGCGACGGGCTGCTGCTGATACTGCGTACGTGCAGACAGCTCTGCGTTGAGCCTTGCGATTTCCGCCTCCGCCTTTGCGCGCTGCTTATCGTTTTTAGCCTGCGCCGCCGCCAGCTCCGCACGGTGTCTGGCTTCGAGAATATGCTGTCTTTCCTCTTCTTCGCGCCTTCTTGCGGCTTCCTCTTTCTTGGACAGCTTGTCGTCGGGTTCGGGCGGTAAATCCGCATTCCCCTTCGCCGCCTTTTTGCGGTTTTCCTTTTCGAGCCTCGCCGCTTCTTCTTTGAGACGGCGAATTTCGGCTTCCGCACGCGCCCTGTCCTGCGCGTTCTTTGCGTGAGCCCTTGCAAGCTCCGCTTCCATCTGCGCTTTCATAATGGCGTTTGCGTTAGCGTTGCCGGGCACGGGAATAAACTGAGGTCCGCCTTTCGCGCCTGCGTCGGCGCGGGCTTTGGCTATTTCGGCTTCGGCGCGCGCGCGTTCGACCTCGGCTTGCGACTGCGAACGTATCCTTTCGGTTTCCGCCTGCGCCTCCGCGCGGGCTTTGGCTATTTCAGCGTCTGCTTTTGCACGGATTAAATCGCTGTTATCCTGTTTATTGTTGACAACGACCTTTGTATCTCTGCCCTTCCTCGCCTTCGCCTTTTTGGGCTTGGGACGACGCGGAGCGGCGTGCATACGTTTGCGCGTCTTTTTCTTTTTTGTCGTCGCCGCGATTATCAGTACGATAAACATCAAAATCGCCAACACGCCCGCCGCGATTATTATAGCCGAATAGGGCATATTGTTTTTAATTAAATCCATCATAGCATTTGCTTCTCCTTAACTATTCGTCGTCCTCTTCGTAGTCGTCGTAATTGTTATAGTAGTCGTAATCGTCGTCGTAATCGTCGACGTATTGCCGACGTTTTACCGCAAGCACGATTATCGTCGCCACTACAAGGAATACAAGTACGCCTATAACGGAGATTGTAATAATAAGCAACGGACTCGTTCCTTCGGAGGGCTGATAAATAAACGTAAACGATTTAGCTTCAAGCTCCTTTATTACGTTTTCGGCATCTTCTATATTATTATAGAAATCGTCGAGCTTATCGTCTTTGACTTTAACGGTATAAGTGTATTCTTCCCCCTCTTTCAAATCGTCCTTGCCGACGATATTACCGTCTTTATCCTTATAAACGTATTCGATATAGTCGTCTATATTTACTTTACCCTGCGAACCGTTGGTTATATCCAGCCTGCCGTCGCTGCCCGAGCCTATCTCGCCGACAGTAATGGTGGCGCGCCTGATAGAGAATTTTAATAATTTGTCCTCAACGGTGCCGTCCGACCAGACGCATGCCGTCTTATCCTTAATCTGTACGTAGAACTCGTATACGCCGACGTCGGTTTTTATAAGGTAGGCGTCGCCGTATCTGGGGTCGATACGGAGGTACTTGGAAAGCTCTTCCCAGTCCTTGATTTTGAAAGTCAACATCGAACCGGTGAATTCCTGTTCAATCATTTCCATTACGGGAATATCGAGAATTTCCGGCTCTTTCACGGGTGCGGACGTTATCGAGAAAGTAATTTCGTAATCGGTACGAGTTCCGTCCTCCCACGTCGCTTTCGTGCCTTCCTTGAAGCTTAAAACGATTTTGTATTCGCCTATTTCCGTCTTAACGAGGCTGCCCTCGCTTATATCGAGATAGGTGCCGTAAAGAGTTTTCCAGTCCTTAATTTCAAAGGTTATCGCCTTACCCGTATACTGTGCGTTAAAGAATGTAAGAACGGGCTTTTTAAGCAAAACCTTATCGTCGGGATTTTTCGAAACGATAGTATAAGAAAGTTCAATCGTCGTAGTACCGTCGTTAAACGTATAACCGTCGACCTTTATCCTGAAAACAACTTTATACGTGCCGGGGTTGGTGTTCGTTAGGCTGCCTTCAGTAAGCTCGAGATACTTGTCGTAATAATCCGAATTAACTAGCTTGAACGTAATCGCGTTACCCGTCCAGTTTGCGGTGGAAGATTCGAGCCTGGGCTTCAAAATCTGATTGTCGGGCAACGACGGGTCGGTGACCTCCAGCTGAATTACGTAAGGCTGCTGTCTTTCTTCGAGTTCGCCGAGGTTTTCAAGCTCTTTCCAGTATCCTTTCGAGCCCTCTTTGAACCTGAACGTAATATCGAAAATACCCGTGGTCGTTGCGGTAATCACGCCGTCCTTTACGGTAAGCCCTTCGTCTATATCGAACTCGATATAGTTTTGAAGCAATATCCAGTTGGTGATTGTAAAGGTAACGGGAACCCCTTCCCACATCGCGCTGAGTTTATCGAAAATGGGGTAATCGATGGCTATCGTCTGGGGCTCGGTAATAGAGAACACGAGCGTATAATCGATACGGCTGCTCTCGGTGCCCGCCCAGTAAGCGTCCGCTTCCTTTAAGAAGCTGACCTTTACTCTGTATTCGCCAACTTCCGTCTGCGTCAGGTTACCGTCGGAAATATAGAGGTACCGCTCGTATGTCGAACGCCAGTCGGCTATTTCGAAAACAATCGGTTTGCCCGTATATTCCTGCGTAGAAACCTTCATCGAGGGATAATTCAACGCCCTCGAAGCGTCGCCCTTCTGATATTGCGAAGAGAAGAACGAGATTTTTTCGACCTCCCCGTCCGCCATTACGTATTTGAGGTTGCCGGCATAGTCCTTATTTATCATGGGCTCGGCATAAAATTGCAGCCCGTCGGTAGTGCGGATATACGCGTCGGTTACTTCGCCGCCGCTCTCGTTGGTATATCTGGTGCCGAGCATATTCGAAACGTATACGCCTTTGACCCTTGCAACGGGTATCGAGCCGTTGTTATCCCACGTTACGACAAGCGCTTCCTGCTCTACCGTTATTTCGACCTGTCCCCAGAAAGGAGTTTTGGTTTCGTAAATAATTTTATAATTGTCATCGAGCGTCATTTCCTCGATTACTTCGAAGAACCTTACGATATAAGTGCCTGCGTTTAAAGCCGTATACGGCTCCGCATTTTCGTCGTACGATATGAAATGGTTTACGATTTTGTTGTTATTATCAATATACGTAATATCTACTTCAAGATAATCCAGATCTTCCTCTGAGATACCGCTTAATTTGATAAGGTTATGCTCTTTATTGTCGAATTTCGCCCAACCGCCGTTATAGGAGGGCTTGCTGAGCTCTCTTTCCTTTATTTCCCAACGTCTGAAAGTCGGTATGGTAGTGGGCACATCGTCACCCGAGAAAGGCTCGTGGTTTTTATCGCCCGCATAGTTTATCATTTTCGCGTCAAAGGTTGTTTCGTACACGCCGACGGCGGAATACTTATTGCCCCTTTCGAACTTGGCGTTGACGAGCGTAAGGCACTGCGTATTGTAAACTATAAGGTCGCTTATCACCTTCGGAAGATTGATAAGTCTTACTTCGTATTTGACGAACTCGCCCTCTTCGCGCCTGACGCGGAAAACGTCGTTCTCGAAATCGAATTCGTGCTCGCCCGTCTCGTCGCAATAACCCCACTTAACCTCGTTGAAGTCTATTTTGGCTTTGGTTATTTTCCAGTCTAGCGTCTTGGGGAAATTAACTTCGTTGAAATTGGCGTTCGGCACGAAGTAAACCTGCACGGTGTACTTGGTTTCGGTCGCGTCGGTATAGTGGTTGCCGCTTATGTCGCCGTCGAGTTCAAGCCCGATTTCTTCATAGCCGATAAGCTCTAATTTGTGTTCCGTGCCGTCGTATTCGGAGGTAAACACAAACTCCTTGCCTTCGTCATTGACCCACTTTTTATCTTTCGCGTCCCAACTGACGTAATCAACTGCTTTGCCGTGAGTATACTTCCATTTGAGCTTCGACGAATCGTAATCCGCCTTTATAATCTCAAACACTATTTCGGTATCTCCGACTGTATACGCGCCGTCAAGCTTGATATTTTTGACCGAAGCCCTGTATCTGCCAACGTTCACGGGCGCGGTCGAAAGCGGCGCGCTTGCCCCTTCGCGGAAATATTCGATATCGTATTCCCCTGTTTCGAGCGCTTTTCCGTTGAGTTCGGGGACGACCGCAAATTCAGTGCCGGTAAATGCAAACTGCTGGTCCTCGTTCGCCGGTTGTCCGTTCACACGGAAGCCGATCGTTACGGGTTGCTTACCCGACTCCACCGTGAATTCGCGGTATTCACCGCCCGCGGTCTCGGCTTCGAGCTTGTAGTTAGTTGCATAATCGCTTTTCAGCACGGGGGTTACGCGATAGGTTTCGGGTACGGTTTCCGCGACCACTTTATCGCAATCCACCCAGCTGTCGCCTTCTTTGTGCTGATATTTATAATCGACTAACCCGTGCCCTATCTGAAGCGTAGGTATAAAGAAGATATCCGAAGAGGACGTTTTTTCCGTCCACCTTATTATTATGTTTTTCGGTTTTACTTCCCATTCAATAGAAAAGTTGAAACTTCCGTCGCTTATAAAGCTTTCGGGGTCGCTTTCGTCTGGAATAAGATAATTTTTCGCGTATTCGTCGGAAACGATAAATTTGACGACCGTCGTATACGTGCCGGCGTTTTTCCCCTCGCCGTCGGTGAGATATCTTGCGGTAAGCCCGGGAAGAAGGTTGAGCTTTTCGGAATCGAGAGTAACGGAGTGCTGCTCGCCGTTGTATTCGAACGCCTGCTCGTAATCCCATTCCAGAGCGGACAAATCGTACTTCTTTTTATCGATATTAAAGTAAAATTTGTATGTCTTATCCTCGAATAAAACGTTTTTATCGTAGCCGGTAATGGTTACGGTAACGCAGTGCAGCCCCGCGTCGCTTACTATAAGGTCGCCGGAATATATGGCCCTTACGTAATGCTGTTTAAGGCGGTATTCGTCCATCGTCAGCATAAACTGATAGCTGCCGCCGTCGAGATAGGGCAGCTGCAACGCACGGTTCTCGGTACTGTGTTCGTTCCATCCGTATTCGGGAGCAATGTTTCCGGGCAATTTGCCGTCGATAAGGTACGTCCACTTTGCGTCCTCGTCGTCAAACTCGCCCTTTGTCGCAACGATTTCGAAACGCTGCGTTTTCGGCCCGTCCATTATATAGTTGTCTTTTTTGCTTCCGCCCGCTATAACCGCGACGAGATAATACGTGGTGCCGGGGTTAAGCCCTGCGGGAATGACGTATTTACCGTTGGAATTGCGAACGAGGTCGTCGGACATTATGCCGCGCGGGTCGTTGTAGTACACGCGCATTTCCAGCCCGCCGTTGTTTATATCCTCGTAAACGCCGTGAATTGTCAGCCCTATTTCGAGGCTTCGCGCGGACTCCCAGCTGTTCAAAAGCCCGTCGAACGACACCGTTATCAAGGCTTCCGTAAGATTTAAAGTCAGCCTTATCGGGTTGGTGTTTTTAAAGTCCGCGGTGCTGCTTTCCCACTGCGTGTTTACATCGTCTTTAAGCTCGATAGTGAAATAATAGTTGTTTACTTCTTCGACGATAAACGTCTGCACGCCGTCTGTCACGCCCAAATCCACAACGCTGTCCAAAAGCGCGGGGTTTAATGCGGAAACTTTAACGGTAACGTACTGCGAAATATTAGCTATCTGTACGTACTGTCTGCCTCTGTAAGACAGATTGAGAATGGTTTTATTTATCGCGCCGTCGGCATCGGTGCCGTAATCCGCGTCGTCCGCAAGGAAATACGGCTCGGGAATGTTCCTTTCCTTGACGAGGAACTGGTGAGTGGTCAGGCCCTCGCCGGATAATTCGTAGTTGTAATTTTTGGCTTCCTCGTCGATTATGTACGCCGTAGCGGTATACGTACCCATCTTATCGGGGAAATCGGGACTGTTCTGAATACCCGCACCCGTTACGTTGCTGTATTTCATACCCAGCACGGGCACTCTTCCGCCCTCTTTATCACGCTGTAAAATCACGTTGTCCTTATCGACGATTTCGACGCTTTTAGGGGTCTGGTCTTTATTATAAGTCCAGGTTACGTTGAGCTTGATTTTATTTACTATGAATTTGGTGACCTTTCGCCTTGTCAATTTATCCTCGCCGAGGAAATAATTGTCGGTATTTCGTAGCTGAACTTCGAGATAATAGGTGCCCGCGTCGATTGCGGCGACCCTTCTCGTACATTTTTCGTCGAGGAAATAGTTTACGGTCATCTCGTTTTCGTTGTACCAGGAAAGCTGGTCCTCCGAAACGTCGTCGAGTTTGAGCACTTTGCCGTTGTAAATCGCGTTTACCGCCTGCGGAAGATTTATGGGCGCAATCGTTTTATCCGCGATTTTGGAAAGGTTAAGATGAATTGCGGGACGGATTGCAAGGTTTTCGTTGACGTCTCCCGTAGTAATAGTTCCGTCCGCAGCCGTACAGAACATCGTATAGGTGCTGTACTGTCTGCCGTCCTTGGGCACGTTTGTTGCGGCGGTACGCAACCACGACTTTTTAACGTTGCTTCTCTGCGCTTTCGTGAGCTGCCATATGCCGTTTACAGTGCTTGCCGATACGTTTTCGGGGTCGAGGTCGCCGTTGCCGACCTCGGTAAGACTCGGCAGCCATACTCTGTCGTTCTGCCAGATATTATAGTTGACCTTGCTTTGAGCATTGTAATCGAAGTAGTTGGGGAAATAATAGTTATGTCCCGCAGGCACGGAGCCGTACGCCTCGCCCGGCCAACAGTAACTTGTACTGTCGACGTAGGTGACGTAACTTTCGTGTTCCTGCCACGCCATCTGCGAGGGCGTGACGATATCGTCGTACAGAGTGCCCTTAAAATCGACGCCCTGTACGAAATCGGTAAATTTATTGCAGCTCGCCTCGGTTATGGAGTTTGCGGTATAGCGCTTATAGCTGTTAGAGTGGTCGGCGGCATAAAAAGCGTAATCGCCGCCGTTACCCAACGAAACTGCACGCATATGGCTCATATCGAACATATTGCTGGGCGCGGTACAGCTGTAATCCGTGCTGTAAGTGCCCGCGTTTGAAAACTGCGCCGACTCGTTCTGCGACGTAGCCATGCTGTTGGAGGTTGCCGCAAGGTAAAGCGTAAGTATCGCGTCGCCCGAGTTTGACCTCGATATATATACAGGCGTCCAGACAAGGCTATGGTAAATACTTTCGGGTGTGAAACGGTATCTGCCGTACTGCAACGTAACCTGTTTGTTGGCAACGGGCAAGCCCTTCGTGCCGGCGGTGTTCCTTGCGTAGTTTAAAAGGTCGGAATACTTTTTAGCGGGGTCGCCCAAAAGCACCTGTGCAAGCCGTTCAAGCTGAGTACTGTCGTAACAGAATTTTTCGAAATCATATATAGGTTTTTCTATGGTAGTCGAATCGGGGACGGAGCTGAAAGCTTCGGCTTTCCTCCCCCAAAGACTATATCCCAAAAATACGCTTATAAGGCATAGCAAGCAAAGCGCTAACAGCGACGCCCTCCACGTATTCGAATGGTTTCTGTTTTTCATTACAAAATCTCCTGCCGTATCCGTGTACGATACACGCAAATTTTAAAAATTAAGTAAGCAAAACGACGCAAAATTATATAATGCGCCTATTTTGGTTATATTATTATATCAAATATAAAACACATTTTCAAGCCTTTTGCCGAATTTTTTTGTTAATTTGTCAAGCGTTTGCAAGTAATTTTCTTGAATTTTTTTAGAAAATTTTTATAAAACTTCTTGAAGGGCATAAAAAAAACCGTCCAACGCATTGATGACGGTGATGAGTATAGCAAATTTTGAAGCAAAAGTCAAGAAAACGGCAGACTACGGCATAGTGAATCTGTCCTCAATATTGAGGACTTCGATGAAGAGGCTTTATGCTATGCTGCTTTCTTCAAAAATCTTATATGGTAGAGTTCCTTGTGTTCCCTAATCTCTTCGAGAAGTTCTTCTCTCTTTTGTATGGGAGATTGCCAAGCCCTCTTCCCATTTTTATCTCTCAATGAAGAGTGAGGTCGATTGTTATAGCGAATCAACCAATCCTTCATCTTCTCTCGGAGTTCCTCGAAGGAGTAGAATGTCAAAGAATTATAAAAACATTCTTGGTCGGAACGATGACTTCTCTCAACCTTGCCATTGTGTCTCGGAGTGTAGGCTCTTATGAGTTGGTGCTTGATTCCGAGTTTGTTGAGAAGTTTGTCTACGATATGAACTTTCCCCTCTCCGGTGCCTTTGGGATTCGTGAACTCCGTGCCATTGTCCGTTTGAATGACTTCCGGGATATATCCGAAGTGAACTATCGCTCTCTTGATAAAGTCCACCGTGGAGAATCCGCAATGCTCTTTGTACGGGTAGATGAAGCGTTCTCTCGTTGCCTCGTCAATCATCGTGTATTGGAATAACCACTCTTCCGAGAACTCTCCCTTGTTACACTCTCTCGGTACATATTTGACGTCCATTTGCATTTTCATTCCGAGCATTAAAGGCGTGTCGTAGGGCTTTGGAACATACTTTTCTCTCTCTTGTGTATGACGAAGATTATGCTTCACTATGTACTGATAGAAACCGAAGTAAGTCCTACTATAAGCCTTCTCCGCTCTCAATATACCATAAGCCTCCGAATAACTTATGCCGGGATTCTCTTTGAGGATTGCCTCAATCCACTCAACCTCTTCTTGCGTGTGCGAATTAGGGTGTGGAGTATGAGGGCGAGAGGAGATATTTTCAAGACTTGCAAGCGTTCCGTCATATCTCTTTTTCCAACGATATATAGTGC
>DOCD01000124.1 GCA_003503945.1 Clostridiales bacterium
AGCTACCGTGGGCGGCATGTCAGGTTCGACGGAAAACTCAGATTGTCGGCGCTGAAAAGAATTCTGTCAACGGACTTTATTCGCGGCGCAGAGATAGGAGCGCTCGGCTTCAAATACCGTATTAAGCCTTGCGACGTATTGTGCTACGGCGTAAAGGCGCGCAAGAAAACATTATTCATAATGGGCTCGGCGGGGATATCACCGAAAAGGGAAATACCGCGCAGGATAGACCTTCTCATATACCCTTATCAGGGCAGAAGCGATATGCGTCAGTATTCCGAAGCGCTTTTAAAGCTGTATAATTCAAATACAATTTTCCTCGACCATTACGACGACGCGTTCCCTCCCGTTTCGGCACGTATGGACGCGGAAGGATTTTCCGCTGCGATGCAATCGGCGGGCAAAAAGGTTATAGTGCCGGAAATAAACGAATGGTTCAGTTTTCCGTCATAATCTTTTTTACGGAAAACGAATTTAAAACTACGCTGTACGCCGCAGCGGCTGCCGCGTAACAGACGACGAACGCCGCAAGGGTTATAAAAAATACGGGCACGTTGAAATTATAATCGGGTACTTCGGCGACGTCCGCAAAGACGACGTTTACCATTATTTTCAACAAACCGTACTGATACCCCGTGCCCACCGCAAATCCTACGAACGCAAACGGAATAAACCCACCGAACACGGACAGCGTGCGCTGAGTTTTGGTGTAGCCGAAAGCTTTCATGAGCGCGATATTTTTCGCGTTGGAGTTAATCAGAGAAGTTACCGACATAACCGTTGTTACAGCCGCTAAAATAAGACCTATCGCAAGTATCATATAGCCCATTGTATCGGAAGTTAAATCCTCCATAGACAGCCCCATCTGCACCATGGCGGAAAAACAGAAGCAGGAAAACGCGACGAAGAATACTAAAAGCTTTTTGCTGCCAAGAGTTTTCAGGCTCATTTCGGTTAAAAATTTTCTGTCTTTTTCGCTTTTTTCGTCTTTACCGCTTTGGGATATGCGAACTTTCGAAGCGCCGCGAATTAACTGCATAACGGGGCGGCGCAAGGCAAAACAGGCGTAACCGCACGCAAGCGCGGTAAATACCGCCGCAGGCGCGAAAACGAGCGCAAACATAAGCCACGCGTGAAAGGACGGACTGATAACACCTACGCCGTCGATTGTCATCGAACCGTAAATCATATCCATAGAGGCCCAGCCCGCGGCAAAACCGAGCGCGCAGCCTATAAACACGCTTAACCCGAATACCCAAAACCCGAGCGCTATTTTTATGCGCGAATAGCCCATAGCCTTAATTATGCCGAGCTGCCGTGCGCGACCGTCGATATAAAGCTTCACATAAAAAACAAGCATAACCGCCGCTATTACGCCCAGCACACTGCCCGTAATTATGCTTGTGAACTTCGCCATTGCTATCTGCGCCGAATAGAGTGCGGATAGCCTTTCATCGGTAATATCCGCGCCGAGAGGCTTAACGTCGATATAATAATTCAACATAAAGGTGCATACGTAAACGGCGCAAAAGCATATTATCGTAACGCCTATAAGCTTTAATCCGTCTTTAATGCTTACAACCATATTACCACCCTATTTCGTACGCGTTTTTACGGGCGGAATTTTTGTAAATTTCGGTAATTTTTCCGCTGTTCATTTTTATTACCGTTTCTGCGGTATCCGCGATGTTTACGTTATGCGTAACCATAATCATAGTGAAGCCCTTTTCGTGCTGTAATTTTAAAATATAATCGAGCACTTCTCGCCCCGTCGCTTCGTCGAGCGCGCCCGTCGGCTCGTCGAGATATAGTACGTTCGGATTTTTTGCAAGCGCGCGGGCAATACATACACGTTGCTGCTCCCCGCCCGATAACGCCGCGGGGCTTGATTTGAGTTTATCTTTAAGCCCTACCGCTTCAATTATCTGTCTGTAAGCTTTATTGCCAGCAAGCGAAGCGCCGAGCTTTACGTTGTTATCTACGTTAAGGTGCGGTAAAAGATAATATTGCTGAAAAATAAAACCCACTTCCCTCTTTCTGAAAGCCGTCAGCCCGTCGTCGTCAAGAGTTTCGAGCTGTGTGCCGTTACAGCAAATACTGCCCGAGTCGGCTTTTTCAAGCCCCGACAACACGCTTAAAAGCGTTGACTTACCCGACCCCGAAGCGCCGAGTATGACGGCAAATTCCCCGTCGGCTATTTCAAGCGACACGTCCTTTAAAACCTGCGTGCCGTTATAGCTTTTGCAAACGTTTTTTGCGATTATCACAGATTACCCTCCGTTTTAATTTTTCCTATTAACGCGCCGAAGTTAACGGTAAGCGCTGCGGATACTTCTTCCTCGGAAAAACGGCAAACCTTTGTAGCCGTAAGTACGGCTATACCGTGCGAGTATACCCAAGAATGAAAATACAGCTGCTTTGCCGTATCCTCGTCCACGGAATAGGTGTTTGTAATCGAATACAAAATATCGTTATAATGCTCCTCTATAAGTCGCAGCGCAGTGTTCATATCCGGACAATCCTCACGTTCGCGCATGAACAGTAAGCGGAACAGCCGCGGGCGCTCTGCCGCAAAGCGTATATAAGCCTTACCGACGCCCTTGAACGAGGGCGTTTCTTTCAGCCCCTCTTCCACGTATTCGCCGTATACGGCGTTTGCCCGCGATACAACGGCGGCAAAAACCTCGTCCATATTATTAAAAACCGTAAAAACGGGTCGGGCGGACGAACCGAGTTCAGCCCCGAGCGAACGAGCCGTCAGCCTGTCCTCCCCGTCCCGCTCGACAATCCGAAGCGCGGCGCAAATCACTTCATCTTTACTGAATTTCGCTTTTGGCGGCATAGTTACTCCTTTTTAAAACAATCGTTTTGCAACATCTGTTTTAATTATATATTAAATAAATCCGAAAGTCAATACTTTCGGAAGATTTTTAAAATTTAAAACATTACCAGAAGAAAGCCCGCAAGCACGCCCGCAAAAATCGAGAGCGCGGGGAGTTTGCTTTTCCACATAAGTATTGCCTCGGGCAGAAGCTCGCCGAAAACGACGTACAGCATCGCGCCGCTTGCAAACCCCAGAGATAGAACGAGCATAATTTCGTTTATGCCGCCGATAGCGAAGCCCAAAAGCGCGCCGAGCACCGTAGGTAACCCGCTCAGCGCCGTCAGTAATACGGCTTTGCACTTTCCCATTCCGCCGGATATCAGAGGAACTGAAACCGCCATACCCTCGGGAATGTTGTGCAGACCTATTACTATCGCCATTATAAATCCGCTGCCCGAAAAGATGTTTGCGATTACGTCGGGAGTGATTGCGTACGACGCGCCTATTACCATACCTTCGGGCAAATTATGCAAAGCAATTGCCATCATCATTACGAGTCCCGCTATAAATAAATTTGATTTTTCATTTTTGTGCGACTCGAAATGGTTCGAATGAATAAGCTCGTCCAAATCGTCAGCGGTTGCGGGATGCTGCGCGTCAATGTGTTTTACTTCGCGGTCGGTCCGCTTGTCTATAATGAAGTTAAAAAGATACACGACGGCGTAACCGAGTATTACCGCAAGCACCACTATGAGCGGAGTGTATGCGGGCAGTTTACCCTCATTCATCATATCCACGGGCTCGCGCATTAGGTCGAAGCAAACTACCGCAAGCATAATACCCGCCGCAAAAGAAAGCAACAGACTTACAATTTTGTTTGAATCGCGGCGGAGCACCGCGCCTATAAGTCCGCCGAGCCCCGTACCGATAACGCCCGATATAAAAGTTATAACTATAATTGCAAGATACGACATATCGTTTTATATTATAATATCTCTTATATAAAAACGCAAGCGCAATGCTTGAAAAATCGCGTATATAATGCTAATATAATTATATAACAATTAACGGAAGGAATGCGCATATGAAAAAGCTTTTCAATTTGAGATTGCCTGTTTTATTTGCCTGCATTTTTTCTTTCGGGACTGTTATCGGGCTGAGTTTTTTATACCTTAAATATGAATTTTTGTGGTTTTTAGCAGTGTTACCCGTATTTGCCGCGGGTTTTATTCTGACAATTATCTTTTCAAAAAACAGGCTTCTGCCTGCAACGGTAGCCGCAACCGCTTTGATACTGACGGGAAGCGCGGCGAACTGCTTTTTCAGGGTGCAAAGCTTTGACGCGGCAGAGCTTGACGACGGCGGCACTTATAACGTGAGCGGCACGGTCACCGATAAGGGTGCGACCGATTTCGGCGAATACATACTTATAGAAAATGCGGTTGCCTACGGCAGTTCCGTCGACGGAAAAATTATAGCGTATCTGTCCGACGAATACGGGGAATTTTGCGAAGAGGGTTATATCGTTGAGTTCGAAGCCCTGATAAATGTAAACGTCACTTTTATAAACGGCAAACTTAACCGCTTCGCCGAAAGCGGTATAAAGTATTCGTGCAACGTATACGGCGGATTGCAATCCGAATACGGGTTCTCGTTTTTCGGGGCAGCCCGTAAAACCATACGCAATACGCTTTACAATAACCTTGACAGAGAAGTTGCCGCAATTGCCTTTGCAATGCTTACGGGCAACACGAAAGGCATAGATTACGGCGCGCTGACGGCTTTCAGATACGGAGGAGTTGCTCACATTTTCGCCGTTTCGGGTTTACATATCGGCATAATTTACGGCATTATTGCGGCAATATGCAAAAAATTACGCGCAAACTCATACGTTTCGGCAGCCGTGTGCCTGTTGCTCATCACGCTTTATGCCGGGGTCTGCGGGTTTTCGCCCTCTTCTTTGAGAGCCGTTGTGATGTGCGGCGTGGCGAGCATATCTCGTTTATTCAAGAAAAAATACGATTCTTTTAATTCGCTCGCAGTCGCCGTAATACTGCTGCTTGTAATCAATCCTCTGCATTTGTTCGGCGCCGGATTTCAGCTTTCAGTTTGCGCCGTCGGCGGAATAATACTTCTATCGAAAAGGCTTACGAAGCTTTTTAAACGTCTGCCGAAAGTTATTTCAAATTCTGCGGCGGTTACATTGTCCGCACAGGCGGGAATTATGCCCGTGGCGGCGGCTAAATTCGGATATTTGAGTATTGCCGGATTATTTTTGAACATAGTTGCTATTCCCGTGCTGTCGGTATTATTTGTACTATTGTTCATATGCGCGGTTTTGAGCGTAATAATGCCGTTTGCCGCACCCTTTATACTGCAATGTGCCGCTTTACCTATCGAAGCCGTTGTTTCGCTTTTCGTAAACGCGGGTTTGGAAAACGCTTTGATTTATACCGACTCCGCGTATGTCTTTATAATTCCTTACTACTTGTTGCTTATCCTTTTATCGGATAAAATAAATTATCGTTGCATAAAAAGAACGGACTTATAAGGGTATCTTGTTTTAGGGATTTCCTTGCGGGCAAAGAAATAGCGCACTATCTTCGCTTGCGAAGTATAGTGCGCTAT
>DOCD01000053.1:0-293 GCA_003503945.1 Clostridiales bacterium
AGAACGCCGCGCACCTGCTGGTCCGCCTGTCTGGGGTCTACGCCCAAACGGATATGAATTTCGATAGTTTCGTCAAATTTCGCTTTCGCCGTTTCGAGGACGGTTTTGATAGCCTCGTTTACTTCGTATGATTTGGAACGGTCGTAGCTCTTTATGCTTTCTGCGTACTTTTTAGCAAGTTTCATAATTTACTCCTCCACCGTTACGCCCATAGAACGGGCGGTTCCCTTGACCATACTCTTAGCCGCGTCCAGATCGGAGCAGTTTAAATCGGGCATCTTCGTCTTTGCGAT
>DOCD01000053.1:614-1007 GCA_003503945.1 Clostridiales bacterium
GGGCATCTTCGTCTTTGCGATTTCCTCAACCTGCGCTTTGGTAAGCTTACCTACCTTGTCCCTGTTGGGGCGCGCGCTCGCCGTGTCTATACCCAGCGCCTTTTTGATAAGCACGGGCGTAGGGGGCGTTTTGAGGACGAACGTAAAGCTTCTGTCCTGATAAATGGTTACTACGCAGGGGATAATAAGTCCCGCCTGACTTGTCGTTTTTGCATTGAATTCCTTAGTAAAGCCGGGTATGTTGATACCGTGGGGGCCCAGCGTAGAACCTACGGGGGGCGCGGGGGTTGCTTTACCGGCAGGAAGCTGCAATTTAACTACCGCAGTGATTTTCTTTGCCATAAAAAAATTCCTCCGTGTGGTTAAAACGAATATACCATTAAAAGATTTAAT
>DOCD01000053.1:1219-1749 GCA_003503945.1 Clostridiales bacterium
GCCATTAAAAGATTTAATATATTCTCCCACAAATATTAAAGTTTTCTTGCGAAAACGTTAATTTCAATATAATGTCGTGTCATCCCAAGTGACGATACTCACCGTTCTCACTGTCATTCCGAGCAAGCGTAGCGAGTCGAGGAATCCCCTCGTTTTAAGGAATAATTTCTTCCCATTCGGGATTAACACGGTTTATTAAAATATTCTTTTTCACACGTGACCAGCGTTTTAACTGCTTTTCACGGTTTATTGCTGTGCCAATATCGTCGTAACTTTCACAATATACCAACTTATGTACGTTATAAGTTTTAGTAAACCCCGAAACAACGCCGCTTTTATGCTCATTTAGCCGCCTTGTTATATCGTTGGTAACACCTATATAAATTACGTTATTATAATCGTTCGACAAAATATAAACGTAATAATTCATGGCGATAACCACTTAAACAGGCGGATTTCTCCACTGCATTCGCTACGCTCATTCCGGTCGAAATGACAGTAAAGGGAAACGCAGAGATGCGAGCAAGACA
>DOCD01000053.1:2062-4833 GCA_003503945.1 Clostridiales bacterium
CGCAGAGATGCGAGCAAGACAAGGAGCGTGCGGATTTGTTGAAGGGCGCGTACACAGACGTACGCAACCGAAACAAAACGCAAGCGCGACGAAGTATTGCGACGCATATATGCGTTTTAAGCGTCCAGCTTTTTAATTTGGATATACTCGACTTCCACGTCGGTATTCCTGCCGAACATCTGTATGTTGAGCTTCGCTTTGTGCGCGATATCGTTGAGCTCGGTAATAGTTCCCTCGAAGCCTTCCAAGGGGCCCGACTCGACCGCGACCTTGTCGCCGATAGAAAATTCGCCCGTGGCAACAGTGTCTTCGAGGCGCATTTTGCGTATTTCAGCCTCTTTTAAGGGGATAGGTCTGCCCTGCGGACCTACGAAGCCCGTAACCCCTCTCGTGTTGGTTATCCAATACCAGAGCTGGTTAGAGTAAATCATTTTAATGAAAACGTAACAAGGCAACAGCTTACGCTCGACAAGCTTGCGCTTGCCGTTTTTTTCCTCTATCGTCTGCTCCATAGGTATCTTGACGTCGAAAACCATATTTTGCAGATTGTTGTTTTCGATAAGCCGTTCAAGGTTGTCCTTGACCATCGACTCGTAGCCGGCGTAGGTGTGAAGAATATACCAGCACGGCGTAGTAGTAACGTCTACCATTTTATTCTCCGATACCTTTTATGTTGGTGATAAGGTTCAAAAGCTCCTGTAAGCCGTAGTTGATTGCCGTGACGAACACGGTAAACACGAGCACGACCACGAGGACGACGCAAGTCGCCTTTACCACTTTCGGAAAGCTCGGCCAGGTTACCCTTTTCAACTCGGAAAAGGTTTCCTTTAATTTTCTGCCCATTCTTACGAATATGTTGGGCTTTTTGACCTTGTTATCGTTTTTCTGCGCCATAATAACTCCCCTAAATTACTTGGTTTCCTTATGTTCCGTGTGCTTTTTGCAGAACGGGCAGTACTTTGAAATGGTGAGCCTGTCCGGGTCGTTACGCTTATTTTTGTAGCTGTCGTAATTTCTGCGCTTGCATTCGGTGCATTCGAAAGTTATTTTAGCCCTTGTTGATGCTTTCATTTTGGAAAACTCCGTACAAAAAAATTACACCCCCGTTTCTGGGTGTAATGGAAGTTTAACACATAATGCCGCGCCTGTCAACCGTTTTCGTAATTATTTGCATTATTTTTTAATAAATCCGCGCGCATTTGCCCTGCGCGCGGATACCTGTTATTTGGTTTTGACAAATTCGAGCACTTCTTCGAAAAGCTTCTTTCTGTCCGCCGTTTTCGTGAACCGCGGCGTTTTATCTCTGAGCTCTTTTAGGCACTTGGGCACCGCCATAGCCGTTGCCGCGTGCAGCCGTTTTATGCCCTTGAAGCTGTCCTTTACGTCGTTGCCCGTCACCGCGTATAAAACGTCCTGCGGGAATTTGTACGGGTTGGCGGTGGAAACGATAACCATTTTCGTTTCGTCCTTTTTGTTCTTTTCGAACCAGTCGACGGCAACCTTCATTGCGCAGCCCGTGTGCGTGTCCATGGTATAGCCCGTGTCTACAAACACGTCGTACATCGCCTCCACGCTCGTTTCTTCGCTCGCAAACCCGCCGTCGAAGGTTTCCGCAATCGCCTTGCGCTCCTCCTCGGTTATTTCGTATCTGCCCTCGGTTTTAAGCTCGTTCATGCGCTTTGCGGTAAGCTTTGCGTTCCTGCCCGAAATTTCGAATAAAAGCCTTTCGAGGTTGGAGGATACGAGGATATCCATAGAGGGCGAAGTGGTTTTATAAAATTCGCGGTGGATATCGTAGACGCCCGTGTTAAGGAAATCGGTCAGCACGTTGTTGAGGTTGGAGGCGCAATGCAGCCTGCGCACGGGCAAGCCCATTTTCTTTGCATAGTACGCCGCGAGGATATTGCCGAAATTGCCCGTGGGCACGGTGAAATCTATTTGCTCCCCCTCCTCTATCTGCCCCGAGGACAGTAAATCGAGGTACGCCGAAAAATAATACGCAATCTGCGGGGCTAATCTTCCGAAGTTTATCGAATTCGCGGAGGAAAGCATCACGTTGTTTTCCGCAAGTATTTTATTGTATTCCTCGTTCGAGAAAATTTCCTTTACCGCGGTCTGACAGTCGTCGAAATTGCCCTTTACCGCAACCACGTTGACGTTTTTGCCGTCCTGCGTGCACATTTGCAGCTTCTGCATTTTGGAAACGCCGTCCGCGGGATAAAAGACCATTATTTTAACGCCGTCCGCGTCCTTAAAGCCTTCGAGCGCGGCTTTGCCCGTATCACCCGAGGTTGCGACAAGCACTAAAATTTCCTCGGTTATGCCGCAGATATCGCAGCCCTTTCTTAAAAGGTAAGGAAGAACGGTGAGCGCCATATCCTTGAAAGCGCAGGTGGGGCCGTGGAAAAGCTCGAGGATATACACCCCGTCGTCGAGGCGCACGAGCGGCGCGGGGTCGGGGCCCTCGAATTTCGCATAAGCCGCCTCGCATGCGGCTAAAAGCTCCTTTTCGTCGTACTCGTCAAGGAACTTCATTAAAATTTTAGTGGCGCGTTCGGGGTAGCTCATACCCAGCATTTCGTCCATTTCTTCCTTTGTTACCTGCGGGAACTTTTCGGGCACGAAAAGCCCGCCGTTTGAAGAAAGCCCCTGCACGATGGCTTTTGCGCCGGTCACCTTTTCGCCGCCGCGCGTGCTGATAAATTTCACAGCTCTTTATACTCCGTTATTTTTTATTTAAAAAAATGATGCCGAAAATTTTCAAGGGCGGA
>DOCD01000054.1:0-264 GCA_003503945.1 Clostridiales bacterium
CTGCACCACGTTCCAGTTGTTTGCGGTAAGCATATCGTTTGAGCGCTGATTTAAAATTCCGTTTAATGTGTCGCCCGATACGTTGAAGGTCATGGAGTACGCGCAGGGGTATAAATTCATTTCATGCAAGTCCGCAAAGGTGTAAATATTAGTCATTATACGGCGGCTTGCTGGGTTGTTTTTAAGGTCGTACAGCACCCTGTCAACCTGATCGAACTCCCCCTCCTTATACTTATGCTTTACGCCCAGCTGGTAGCCGTAGGC
>DOCD01000054.1:407-4129 GCA_003503945.1 Clostridiales bacterium
AAGGTCATGGAGTAGGCGCAGGGCTGGAGGCCCATGTCCTTCAGGTCGTGGTGGTTGAAGATGTTGGTGACCATGCGTCGGGAGGCGGGATTTTCCCGCAGGGTCTTTAAGATCCAGTCCACCTGATCCATCTTCCCCTCGGGAAAGTTGTACTGCACCCCCAGCTGGTAGCCGTAGGCTTTGCCGATACTGCCGTTTTCGTCCGCCCACTGGTTCCATATTTTAGAGTGCAAATCCTTTATGTTGTTGCTCTTTTTCTGCCATATCCACAAAAGCTCGTCTATGCACGATTTGAAAAAGGTTTTACGTATGGTTAAAATGGGGAATTCTTCCTGTAAATTGTATCTGTTTACTATGCCGAATTTTTTTACCGTGTGCGCGGGAGTGCCGTCGCTCCATTTGGGGCGAACCTGTAAATCTGTATCCCATACGCCGTTATCGATAATATCGCGCATGTTGCTTATGAAAATATTGTCTGCTCTGCTCATATGTGCTCCTGTATACGTTTGGAATATTGTATCATTTTGCGGAGTATAAGTCAACCGTTATAGATACCCTCATCCGTCCGCGCCTGCACGGCGCGGACACCTTCCCCAAAAGGGAAGGCTATATTACTGATTAAAAGCCCGCGCGAAAGCGCGGGCTTGATTTTCTACATGCACTCGTGAATTGTTCTCGAAATTACGTCGTTCTGCTGCTCGCGCGTAAGCTTGTTGAAGTTTACCGCATAGCCCGAAACGCGGATAGTAAGCTGCGGATATTTTTCGGGGTGCGCCTGCGCGTCCAGAAGTGTGTCGCGGCTGAACACGTTTACGTTCAAATGGTGCCCGCCGTCCGTGACGTAACCGTCAAGCATATTGACGAGGTTTGTTCTGCGCCCCTCTTCGTCCTTGCCGAGCGACTGCGGGGTTATCGAGAAAGTATTCGAAATTCCGTCGCGAGCGTACTCGTACGGGAGCTTTGCAACCGATTCCAGCGAGGCGAGCGCGCCGTTCGTATCCCTGCCGTGCATGGGGTTTGCGCCCGGAGCGAGAGGCTCGCCCGCGCGCCTGCCGTCGGGGGTGTTGCCCGTGTGCTTGCCGTAAACCACGTTGCTGGTTATGGTAAGCACCGACGTAGTGGGCACGCTGTTGCGGTAGGTGTAATTATCCTTGACCTTGCCCATAAAGGTCTTTAAAATCCAAACGGCAAGCTCGTCAGCCCTGTCGTCGTTGTTTCCGTATTTGGGGAAGTCGCCTTCGATTTTAAAGTCGGTCACTACCCCTTCCGAATTGCGTACAGGGTAAACCTTTGCGTATTTGATTGCGGAAAGCGAATCCGCCGCGCACGAGAGCCCCGCGATACCAGTTGCGAAAAATCTTCTGACTTCGGTGTCGTGAAGCGCCATTTCCAACGATTCGTAGCTGTACTTGTCGTGCATATAGTGGATAAGGTTCAGGGTATTGACGTAAAGCCTTGCAAGCCAGTCCATCATCTGCTCGTACTTTTGAATAACTTCCTCGAAGTCGAGCGCGCCGTCGCCCTCGACCGGCTCGAACATGGGTGCAACCTGGAAGGGCTTGCCCGTGTTTTTATCCAGCATCAATTCGTCCTTGCCGCCGTTGATTGCATACAAAAGGCACTTTGCAAGATTAGCCCTCGCGCCGAAAAACTGCATATCCTTGCCGACGCGCATACAGCTTACGCAGCACGCTATGCAATAGTCGTCGCCCATTTCGGGGCGCATCAGATCGTCGCTTTCGTACTGTATAGCCGAGGTTTTAATGGAAAGCCCAGCGCAGAATTTTTTGAATTTTTCGGGCAGATGCACCGACCATAAAACGGTCAGGTTGGGTTCGGGCGCGGGGCCGAGGTTTACGAGCGTGTGAAGTATCCTGAACGAGGATTTAGTGACTAGCGTTCTGCCGTCAACGCCCATACCGCCTATCGACTCGGTTACCCACGTGGGGTCGCCCGAAAACAGCTCGTTATATTCCTTTATGCGCATAAACTTTATTATGCGCAGCTTCATTACGAAGTGGTCGATAAGCTCCTGCGCGGCTTGCTCGGTAAGCACGCCTCTGTCCATATCGCGCTGTATATAGATATCGAGGAATGTAGAGTTTCTGCCGATAGACATCGCGGCGCCGTTCTGGTCCTTGACGGCGGCGAGATAGCCGAAATAGAGCGCCTGTATCGCTTGCTGCGCGTTTTCCGCGGGGGCGGAAATGTCAAGCCCGTAAATTGCCGCAAGCTGCTTTAAAGCTTTAAGTGCTTTTATCTGCTCTGATAATTCTTCCCTATCGCGGATTTTTTCGGGCGTCATCATGCCGTCCATTAAAAGCTTGTCGTTTTCCTTGCACTCGATAAGGTAGTCAACGCCGTACAGCGCGACGCGGCGGTAATCGCCGACTATCCTGCCCCTGCCGTAGGTGTCGGGAAGCCCCGTAATAATGTGCGCGCGGCGGGCGCGGCGCATTTCGAGCGTGTACGCGTCGTAAACGCCGTCGTTATGCGTTTTGCGGTATTTCGTGAAAATACTCTTTATTTCGGGATTGATTTCATACCCGTACATATTGAGCGCCTGCTCCGCCATTTTGATGCCGCCGAAGGGCTGCAAAGCGCGCTTGAACGGCTTGTCCGTCTGCAAGCCGACAATTTTTTCGAGCTTTTTATCTATATATCCCGCGGGGTGCGAGGTGAGCGTGGAAACGATATCCGTATCCGCGTCCAGAACTCCTCCCGCCTTTCTTTCCTCTTCGGAGAGCTTTAAAATTTCCTCCCAGAGCGCCTTCGTCGCCTTTGTGGGGGGCGCTAAAAATTCGTCGCCGCCCTCGTAAGGCGTGTAGTTATGCTGAATAAAATCACGGACGTTTACTTCGCCGTCCTCGCTCCATTTTGCGGGCTTAAACCCTTCCCATGCCTTGAATTTCATATTTTACCTCTTTATAAAGTAAGAATTTTTATCGCGTTTTTTACACGTTCTTCGGGCGGCGGCTGCATGCCTTTGAAGGCGTACCCGATACCCAGCTTTTCATACTTGACCTCGCCCATCGAGTGATAAGGGAGAACTTCGATTTTTTTGACCGTTTTCAAGGTCGAAATAAAATCTTTAAGTCTGTAAAGATATTTATCGTCGTCCGTAACTCCGCTGACGAGCACGTGCCTTATCCACAAATCGACGCCGCTGTCCGAAACGAATTTTGCGAATTTCAGCACGCTTTCGTTCGAAAACCCCGTGAGCTGTCTGTGTTCTTTTTCGTCGATATGTTTTATATCCAAAAGGACGAGGTTGCAAACGTTTAAAAGCTTTTTATAATTTTCCGCGTTCGCCTCGGAAAAGGTTATGCCCGACGTGTCGAGCGCGGTGTGAATGCCCTTCTCTTTAAAAAGCCCGAAAAGCTCGGTTACGAATTCCGCCTGCAACAGTGGTTCGCCGCCCGATACGGTTACGCCGCCGTTTTTTATATAGCTTTTGTATTTCATCGCCTCCGCCACGACCTCGGACGCGGTATACTTTTTGCCCGCGACTATTTGCCAGGTGTCGGGGTTGTGGCAGTACCTGCACCGCATAGGGCAGCCCTGCATAAACACCACGAAGCGTATACCCGGTCCGTCGACGGTGCCGAACGACTCGAACGAGTGAATATTACCGTAAATTTTTTCCATAAAGATTAAAAAACGGACTATTTTTATTACAAAAACAGCCCAGACGAACGACCTTTTAACAAATACGGCTTCCG
>DOCD01000184.1 GCA_003503945.1 Clostridiales bacterium
TTTTTTGTTTAATGACTTGACCGTTACTTTTTAACAAGCGTCAAAACAACTTTTTCGCCGTTGATATTCTGCTCCTTGGTATAGCCTTCCGCTTCGCCTTCCGTCACCTTTTCCGCGAGAACGTCCTTTGCGAATTTTGCCGCCGCAAGCACCTTTTCCGCCTTGCCGTCCGCCTTGAAATAAACCTCTATTCTGTCGGTTACCTCGAAGCCCGCGTCCTTTCGCATATTCTGGATTTTGGAAACTATCTCGCGCTCTATTCCCTCGAATATGAGTTCCTCCGTAAGGAAAGTATCCAGCGCGACGGTTATACCCTTATCCTCCGCGGCGACAAAGCCGTTTGCGCTTTCGGTGAAAATCTGCAAATCTTCCTGCTTCAACGCGACGTCGATATCCTTAATTTCGTAAGAACCGCCGTTTTTAACCGCGTTTACAACTTCTTTCGCGTTACAGCTATTAAGGAAAGCGGAAATCGCGCCCAGCTTTCTGCCGTATTTGGGCCCGAGCGTTTTAAGCTGCGGCTTCAATTTATAGCCGATATATTTATCCGCATCGTCCGCAAAGTCGAAAGATTTGACGTTGAGCTCGTCCAGAACGATTGCGCGTTCCTCTTCGGAAAGCTCGATTTTTCTGTCCGACACTACAACCATTTTTGCAAGCGGCTGGCGGTTTTTAAGGTTGCCGGCGTTCCTTGCGGCGCGTCCCAAAACCACGATATCGAGCACTTCTTCCATTCCGTCTTCGAGCTTTTTATCTATATACTTTTCCTCAGCCTCAGGAAAAGCACAGAGGTGAACGCTCTTTTCCGCGTCCTTGAAAAACTCGGGGACTAAGTTCTGATACATCATTTCCGCGATAAACGGCGTATACGGCGCGGTAAGCTTTGCAAGGGTTGTAAGCACGGTGTACAGCGTAGTGTACGCCGCCGCCTTGTCCTCGGTCATTTCCGAGCCCCAGTACCGCTCTCTTCCGCGGCGAACGTACCAGTTGGATAAAACATCGGCAAAATCCTGCAAAGCGCGGGCGCTTTCGGTGATTTCGTAACGCGCAAGGTGTTCGTCGACAAGCTTTACGAGGCTGTTGAGTTTTGAAAGTATCCATTTATCCATTACGGAAAGCTTGCACTTTCCTAAATCGTATTGCGCGGGGTTATATTTATCGATTTCGGCGTACAGCACAAAGAACGCGTAAGTGTTCCAGAGCGTGCCGATATACTTGCGCTGCGCTTCGGACACCGTTTCTTCCGCAAAGCGCGACGGCAGCCACGGCGCCGACGAAGTGTAAAAATACCACCTTACCGCGTCCGCGCCCTGTTTATCGAGTACCGTCCACGGGTCGACTACGTTGCCCTTATGCTTTGACATTTTTATGCCGTTTTTATCGTTTACGTGCCCCAGAACTATGCAGTTTTTAAACGGAGCTTTGCCGAACAAAATAGTATTTACGACAAGCAGCGTATAGAACCAGCCGCGCGTCTGGTCGACGGCTTCGGAAATGAAATCGGCGGGGAAGGTTTTATCGAAAACCTCCTTGTTTTCAAACGGGTAATGATACTGCGCGAACGGCATCGAGCCCGAATCGAACCAGCAGTCGATAACCTCGGGCGTGCGGCTCATTTTGCCGCCGCACTTAGGGCATTTGCACGTAAGCCCGTCGAGATAGGGGCGGTGAAGCTCGATATCCTTTTCGGCGGGTATGCCGCACTTTTCTTTTAGTTCGGCTTTGGAGCCCATAACCTCTATCGCGCCGCAGTCGGGGCAAATCCAGACGGGCAGGGGCGTACCCCAATACCTGTCGCGGGAAAGCCCCCAGTCGATAACGTTTTCGAGGAAGTTGCCCATTCTGCCTTCTTTGATTGTTTCGGGCATCCAGTTTACAGAGCGGTTTGCGGCGATAATTTTATCCTTAACCTTTGTGACTTCGATAAACCAGCTCGATTTTGCGTAGTACAGAAGGGGCGTATCGCAACGCCAGCAATGGGGATAATCGTGCTCGAAGGGAACAACCTTGAACAACAGTCCCTTTTCTTCGAGCATATCGAGTATGTGCTTATCCGCCTTTTTCGCGAACAGCCCGTCCAGCTTTTCAAAGCGCTTGTCGAAGCAGCCGCGCTCGTCCACAAGCTGAACTACGGGCAGCGAGTAGCGTTTGCCGACCTTATAGTCGTCCTCGCCGAACGCGGGCGCGATATGAACTACGCCCGTGCCGTCGCCCATGGTAACGTAAGTATCGCAGACTACGTAATGCGCCTTTAATACTTCCTTTGCGGGAGAAACGCGAACGATTTCGGCGGAAGTTTCCGCAAATAAGGGTTCGTATTCCAGCCCTTCCCATTCTTTACCGAGCTTTTTGTCAACCACTTCGTACTGCTCGAAGAATTTCGAAACCAACGCTTCCGCAAGGATATAATTTGCGCCGTCCGACGAAATTTCGACGTAGGGCTCGTTGGGGTTCATACACAGCGCCACGTTCGAGGGCAGCGTCCACGGCGTTGTCGTCCAAGCGAGAATATAGCGGTTTTCACTACCCTTTACCTTAAAGCGGACTACTGCGGAGTTTTCCTTTACGAGCTTATAGCCCTGCGCAACCTCGTGCGAGGAAAGCGCGGTGCCGCATCTGGGGCAGTAGGGAACTATTTTATGCCCCTTATACAAAAGCCCTTTTTCGTGCATTTGTTTTAAAGCCCACCACTCCGACTCGATATACTTGTCGTCGTAGGTGACGTAGGGGTTGTCCATATCCACCCAGTAACCGACGCGGTCGGACATTTTTTCCCACTCGCTTTTATATTTCCATACGGATTGCTTACACTGCTTTATAAAGGGCTCTATTCCGTAGCCCTCGATTTGCTGTTTGCCGTCCAGCCCCAAAGACTTTTCCACTTCGAGCTCGACGGGCAGCCCGTGGGTATCCCAGCCCGCCTTACGTAAAACGTGCGCGCCCTTCATTGTGCGGAAGCGCGGGATAATGTCTTTCATTACGCGGGTTAAAATGTGCCCTATGTGCGGCTTGCCGTTGGCTGTGGGAGGGCCGTCGTAGAAAGAAAACTCCTCGCCGCCCTCGCGGCTTTGCATGCTTTCTTCGAAAATTTTGTTGTCCTTCCAAAATTTGATTACTTCCTTTTCGCGCTCGACGAAGTTTAAAGACGTGTCTACCTTCTTGTACATATAAAACTCCTTGTAAATAATAAAGCGGCGCCCGCGTTTCGGACACCACTGAAATAAGTGCTTATAAACCACCAAAACAAACCGACATTTGCCGTAACTTGTGACGGGTTACGAATCCGCGCAAAACTAATAAGGTTATAAACCCTTTCGCAATGCGGGCTGAAAGGTGATATCCTGTAAGGCGAGTTTACTTTCTTGCACCAAACGAAAGCTCTCTTAAAAACCCGATCCAAACGGCGTTGTCCTTTGTCATAGCCTTTAATATTGATATATCTTAATTATATAAAATGCTTGATTAAAAGTAAAGCAAAATTTACAAGATTTTTTAAACGCCAAAATTGCGCAGATGCGAGCAAGACAAGGAAAGTGCGGCTTTGCAAGGGGAACTTACTTAGAGGTAAGTGACCCGAAGCAAAACGCAAGCTTGACGCAGTATTGCGAAGCATATTCGCAATTTTATTTTAACGGGATTTGTGCGCAGGCGTTAGTATCCATTGAAGCAAAAATGCCCGCCTCATACTGTATGAGCCCCTCCGCCGCTATCATTGCCGCGTTGTCTGTACAGTACACCTTTTGCGGCAGGATAAGCTTTAAACCCGCTTTTTCACACTCATTTGTAAGGGCGCTTCGAAGGTGTTCGTTCGCGGCGACGCCGCCGCCCGCCGTTACGACCTTTACGCCCAGCTTTTTCGCGCTTTCAACCGTCTTTGAAACAAGCGGGTCGATTGCCGCGCACTGGAAAGACGCCGCCACGTCGGCGAGGTTTATTTTTTCGCCCTTTTGCTCGGCGTTATGGCAGTAATTTATAACCGCCGTTTTAAGTCCGCTGTAAGAAAACTGCATTTTACTTACGTTTTTGACGAGCGCGCGGGGAAACGGGATATCGGCTTTACCGCTTTCGGCAAGCCTTTGCACGTTCGGACCGCCGGGGTAGGGCAAGCCTAAAACCCTTGCCACTTTGTCGAACGCTTCGCCAGCGGCGTCGTCCGAGGTTCTGCCTAAAATTTCAAATTCCGTATACGTTTTCGTATGTAAAATCGCCGTATGCCCGCCGCTTGCGAGCAAGGTTACGTAGGGCGGCTTCAAATTTTCGTCGCATAAATACGCTGCGGCAAGGTGCCCGCGGATATGGTTTACCGCGATAAGCGGCACGTTTAAGGTATACGCGAGCGCTTTTGCGAACGAAAGCCCGACCAAAAGCGCACCCAAAAGCCCCGCGCCGTAGGTTACCGCAACCGCGTCGATATCCTTAAAAGCGACGCCCGCGTCTTTAAGCGCGGACTTTACGGCTTCGTCGATTGCGTCGGTGTGCGCGCGCGAAGCTATTTCGGGCACTACGCCGCCGTATTTTGCCTGTTCGGCGGCGGACGACAAAATCACGCTCGACAAAAGCGTCCTGCCGCGTATTACCGCCGCGGCGGTTTCGTCGCAGCTCGATTCAATCCCGAGTATTACGGGGTTTTTTTTAATGCTGAAATTTCCGTACATAATCGAAAACGGCGGAAAGCCGCCGTATTTTTAAAATTTTAATTTGCCTTCGTAAACGTCGTTGAAGCCGCCGTCGTCGTTGGATTGCGGCAGCGACAGACGAGGTTTGCGTTCGGTTCCGGTTTGAAGTTTGGGCTGCGCCTGCGGGGGAGTATATTGCCGCGCTTCCTGAATTTCCTTTTCGGTCGGCGTTAATAGCTCCCTTATGCTGTCTGCAAGACTTGTTACGTGCTGCATACGGCGTTTGGAATATATCCCCTCCGCGCCCATTACATTTAAGACGAACATAGCCCTGTCAAGCTGCCTTACGGCTACCCTTGCGGGGTTTATTCTCGCCGTCGGCGGGCATTTGGCAACTTCCGCTATCATATTGCCGGCGTCGAGGGAATACTCCAAAAACTTTTTCGCAAGCAACTCTTTTTCGCGGTAGTATTTGCCCGACCTGTACAAAACAAGCACGGTTTTAACGAATTCGAGCCCCGCCGTTTTAATATCAACAGCCATAATAACCTCCTTTTTCGGAAGAAAGTTCTTTAACCTTTTACCTCATCCGTCGCAACATAAGTTGCGACACCTTCCCCTTTGGGGAAGGCTATAATAAGGTTATTTAAATTGTTTTCTTTAAATAGTCTATGATAAACCCTTGAATATCCCCGTCCATAACCGCCTGCACGTTCGTGTTTTCATAGCCCGTCCTGTGGTCTTTTACGAGAGTATACGGGCAGAATACGTAGCTTCTGATCTGGCTGCCCCACTCGATTTTCTTTATCTCGCCTTTAAGCTCCGCGTCTGCGGCTTCGCGGTCGGCAATCTGCCGTTCGATAAGCTTTGCGCGAAGATACTGGAAAGCCATTTCCTTATTCTGAAGCTGGCTTCTTTCGTTCTGGCAGGTTACGACTATGCCCGTCGGGAAGTGGGTTATCCTTATCGCCGTTTCGGTTTTGTTGACCTTCTGTCCGCCCGCGCCCGAAGAACGGTATACGTCTATCCTGATGTCGTCGTCTTTAATTTCTATTTCGTTGTCGTCCTCGACCTCGGGCATAACTTCGAGCGAGGCGAAAGACGTGTGGCGGCGTTTGTTCGAATCGAACGGGGAAATGCGCACGAGCCTGTGCACGCCCTTTTCCGCCTTTAAAAAGCCGTAGGCGTTTTCGCCCTCGACGCGGAAGCTGACGCTTTTCAGCCCTGCCTCGTCGCCGTCCTCGAAATCCAGTTCGGTAACCTTGAAGCCCGACCTCTCGCAATACCTCGTATACATTCTGTACAGCATCGAAGTCCAGTCGCAAGCCTCGGTGCCGCCCGCGCCCGAATGAAGATTCAAAATAGCGTTGTTTGCGTCGTATTTGCCGCGAAGAAGGGCGCGAAGGCGCATTTGTTCGATATCGTCCTCCGCGACGGCAATCATATTTTCAAGCTCGGGAATCAGGCTTTCGTCGTCCGCCTCCTCGATTAAATCGATAAAGGCGTAAGCGTCGGCAAGCGCGGTTTCCCCGCGCTTGTACGAGTCGAGCTTGTTTTCAACACTCGAAATTTCCCTGCCGACTTTTTTGCATTTTTCCAAATCCTGCCAGACGGCGGGGTCCTCCTGCTCCTTTTTAAGCTCATCGAGCTTCGCGCCGAGATGGTCTATATCCAGCGCGTACTTTGCTTCCGAAAGCGTGTCGGAAAGAGATTTAAGACGTAAACGATAATCGTCAGCTTTAAACACTTTTTTACCCTATTTTTATTAAGTCGCAGAAAAGTCAGCACGGTAGCCCGTGCGTTAAGACTTTTCAAGACATAACGTAACCTCATCAGTCTGCTTCGCAGACAGCTTCCCCATAGGGGAAGCCGAATTATTTCAATTATGTGAACTAAAAACGCAGAGATTTGGTGCTATGCAAGGCGCGCGAGTATTTCAGAAGGAGCATACATAGAAGTATGTGACTGAGGAAACACGGAGCGCAACGCCGCAGAGTGCCGAATATATGCGTTTTTACTTATGGTCCTTCCAATAGCAGCAATCCTTATACTTCTTCCCGCTTCCGCAGGGGCAAGGGTCGTTTCTGCCTACCTTTGTATTTTTAGCCGCAACCTTGGGCTGGGCCTTGCCGCCTATATTCGCCGCCAAATCCTTGGGGGGCTGAGGCGCGTCGCCTATCATGGGCGCGCTTGCGGGCTGCGTAGGCTTTTGCTCTGCCGCAGGCGCCTCCTGCGGCGCGCTTGCGGGCTGAGGCTCCGCCGTCTGACTTACGCGCTGCGGCGCGGGCATACGCTGTATGGGCACCGGTCTGCCCTGCTGTATGCGCACGATTCTGCCCTTTAACAGCCTCGATATTGTCGTCGTCTGAATACGCTCGACCATTTCGTCGAACATCTGGAAGCCTTCCTGCTTATATGCTATTACGGGGTCCTGCTGGGCGTAGCCGCGCAGGCCTATGCCCTTACGGAGCTGATCCATTGCGTCGATATGGTCAATCCAGTTTCTGTCGACCGCGCGCAAGAGCTCGTTGCGCTCGATCTGATAGTAGTCTACCTGACCGTTGGTGTCTATTTTGATGTTTTCAATTTTCTGCTCGTACGATTTTATGACTTCGTTCGAAATCTTTTTCATTGCATAGTCGTAATCCCACTTTTCGAGCATTTCGCGGGTAATTTCAAACTCGCACTCGTCGGGATATACGCGCTGCTTCAACGCCTCGTTCAAAGCGACTTCGTCCCACTTTTCGGGCATTGCGTCGGTATTTACGGTTTCGCCGACGACCTTAGCAACGTAATCGGGTATGAACCTAAGCATCTGGTCGTGCACGTTTTCGCCTTTTAAAACGGCCATACGGTTGCCGTAGATAGCTTTACGCTGCTCGTTCATGACCTCGTCGTATTGCAGGGTGTGCTTTCTTATGCCGAAGTTCCTGCCCTCGATTGCCTTCTGCGCGTTTTCTATGCTCCTTGAAAGCATTTTCGATTGCAGACACTGGTCTTCCTCGATTTTGAATATATTGTACAGCTTTTTCATGCTTTCGCCGCCGAACCTCTTCGCGAGGTCGTCTTCGAGAGATATGAAGAATACCGAATCGCCTGGGTCGCCCTGACGGCCGCTTCGTCCGCGCAGCTGATTGTCGATACGGCGGGATTCGTGGCGCTCGGTGCCGAGTATGCAGAGCCCGCCCGCTGCGACAACCTGTTCCTTTTCCGCATCGGTTTCGGCTTTGTACATCTTATAGAGCTCGGCATATCTGTTTCTTGCGGTTATTTCCTCGTCGTTGAACTGTCTGTCCGCGTAGGATATAGCCGTTTCTATCATTTCGTGCTCGTAGCCCTCTTCGCGCATACGCTTTTTCGCAAGATACTCGGGGTTGCCGCCGAGAAGAATATCCGTTCCGCGCCCAGCCATGTTGGTGGCGATGGTTACGGCGTTAAGTCTGCCCGCCTGCGCTACGATTTCCGCTTCGCGCTCGTGGTTCTTCGCGTTGAGAATGTTATGCTTTATCCCGTTACGCCTTAAAAGACGGGAAATTTCCTCGGATTTTTCTACCGTTATCGTACCGATAAGTATGGGCTGACCCTTTGCGTGCCTTTCGACGACCTCGTTTACGATAGCCTTTTTCTTGCCCTCCACGGTGGAGTAAATCATATCCGCGTAATCCACGCGCTGTACGGGGCGGTTGGTGGGGATTTCGATAACGTCGAGCGAGTAAATCGTCCTGAACTCGTCCTCTTCGGTCTTTGCCGTACCCGTCATACCCGAAAGCTTTTTATAAAGCCTGAAATAGTTCTGGAATGTGACAGTTGCGTGCGTCTTGTTCTCGTCCTTGACCTTGACCTTTTCCTTTGCCTCGATTGCCTGATGAAGCCCGTCGGAATAGCGCCTACCGTTTAAAACACGGCCTGTAAATTCGTCGACTATGAGTATTTCGCCGTCGTCGGATACGATATAATCCTCGTCGCGTTTGAAAAGCTCGTGCGCCTTCAACGCCTGCTGTATGTGGTGGTTCAAATCGGCGTTTTCGATATCGCCGAGGTTGGCTATGCCGAAGAAGCTTTCCGCCTTCTCCGCGCCCTTTTCGGTAATCGTTACCGACTTATCCTTTCTGTCGATTATATAGTCCCAGTTTTCCATCTCTTCGAGTATGGAGGTGAGCCTGTCCTGAGCTTTCTGCTCCTCTTCGTTAAGCTCCTTTTTCTTGCGGGTGGGCGCTTTCTTTTCGGCGTCCTTTTTGTCGTCGTCAAAGCCGCCCGAAAGGCGCCTTACGAACGCGTCGACCTGTTCGTACAGCTTCGAGCTTTCGCCGCCCTTGCCCGAAATGATGAGGGGCGTACGCGCTTCGTCGATTAAAATCGAGTCGACCTCGTCGATTATACAGAAGTTAAGGTCGCGCTGAACCATCGAAGGAATCGAGGTTTTAAGGTTGTCGCGGAGGTAATCGAAGCCGAGCTCGTTATTAGTGGCGTAGATTATGTCGCACTTATACGCCTTCTGTTTGTCGGCATCGTCCATACCGGGCACGACCACGCCGACCGTGAGCCCCATAAATTTATGAACTTTACCCATCCACTCCGCGTCACG
>DOCD01000187.1:0-1368 GCA_003503945.1 Clostridiales bacterium
AGGAGAAGTTATGAAAGCTATATTACACGTTGACAAGGAGTGGGGCATAGGCAAAAGCAACGGGCTCATGTTTTCCATTCCCGCGGATATGAAATTTTTCAGGGAAACGACTACGGGCAACGTGGTCGTAATGGGCTCGAACACGTTGAAATCTTTCCCCGGCGGCAGTCCCTTGAAAAACAGGATAAATATTGTTCTTTATCCCTCAGGCGAACCGCGCGAGGATTGCAAAATAGTGCGCTCCCTCGGCGAGCTGTTCGAAGAGATAAACAAGTACGATAGCGACAAGGTGTTCGTTATCGGCGGGGCTATGATGTATAAAACGCTTTTGCCCTATTGCGACGAAGTGCTCGTCACAAAGGTCGACGCGGTCGGCGGGGCGGACGCGTTTTTCGAAAACCTCGATAACAATCCGTCGTTCGAGTTGGTTTACGAAAGCGAGCCGCAGGAAACGAACGGCTATACGATAAAATTTACGACTTATAGAAACAACGACGTAAAAAAATATGAGCGATAGAGCAAAGAACGTAGTATTCGTTTTAAATATTCTGTTTTGCGCGTTAATCGTAGTCATTACGGGCTTCTGGCTGTACGGTTGGAGCGTGGTTATAAAAATTTTCTGTTACGTTGCGGCGAGCGCGGGGCTCGTATGCGGCACCGTGTTTTTCGTCACCGAAAGACACGCGCTTTTAAAGAGCTGTTTTTTAATTGTCGCCTGCGTTTTCGTCGTAATCGGCGTAGTCGCGCTTTTAAGCGCGTTTGCCGACCTTAACAAATACCCGTCCGACGGCGAAAAAATAGACCGCCTTACCGAAATTATCAGGGGCGCGGGCAGCTGGTCGATGCTCGTCTACGTGCTTATTCAGGTTTTGCAGGTGGTAATTCTGCCCTTGCCCGCGGCGGTGTGCTATATCCCGGGCAGCCTTATCTGGGGCGGCTGGATTTCAACGCTTTTGGCTTCGGCTGGCGTGATAATCGGCTCTCTGATAGCTTACGCTATCGGCAGATTTTTCGGTAAAAAAGCTGTCGAATGGGTTGCGGGTAAGGAGGCTGTCGAAAAGTACGCTGGCGTAATAGGCAATAAGGGTAAAGTGATATTTTTGTTGATGCAGATTCTGCCCTTTTTCCCCGACGATATTTTATGTATGGTCGCGGGGCTTACCTGTATGAATTTCTGGTTTTTCCTTGCCGTAATGGTATTTATTCGCCCCCTTATAATCGCGGCGTACTGCTTCCTCGGCACGGGCACGGTAATTCCCTTCGAGGGGTGGGGCATACCCGTCTGGATTGCGGTTTTCGCAGTTTGCATAGCCCTTGCGCTTGCTTCTTTGAAGTATCAGGACAGATTTGAAAAATGGCTGATATCCA
>DOCD01000187.1:1655-2063 GCA_003503945.1 Clostridiales bacterium
AGGATATCCAAATTTTCCAAAAATAAAAAATAATCGTCACGGCATACGCCGTGACTTTTTTTTAAGTTTTTTCATAGTATGTAGTAACTGTTTTTATTTACTATGGAGAAATTTTCGTGGAATGGTTTTATAGTTTATACGGCTGGCAACAGGCACTGATAGCGACGACGTTCACGTGGGCGTTGACCGCGCTCGGCGCGTTGCCCGTCTTTTTTTGTAAAAGCGTGGGTAAGGGCGCGTTTTCGTTTATGATGAGCAGCGCCGCGGGTATAATGCTCGCCTCCACGTTTTTTTCGCTCCTGCTGCCCGCGCTCGAAACGGGCGTAAACCTTGCCTGGCTCGTGCTTACGTCCGGCTTCGTGCTCGGCGGCTTTCTGATAATTATAACCGATATCATATCGGAAAAGA
>DOCD01000187.1:2365-2902 GCA_003503945.1 Clostridiales bacterium
CGATATCATATCGGAAAAGCTGAACATATTTTCCGACAACGCCAAAAAGCGCCGCTGCGCAGTTATGTGCGTGGCGGTAACCATACACAATATTCCCGAGGGCATGGCGGTCGGCGTTGCGTTCGGCGCGCTTGCGGGCGGAAGCGGGGTAGGCGCGGTCGCCGCGATTATGCTTGCCGTCGGTATAGGCATACAGAATTTCCCCGAAGGCATGTGCGTTGCTTTTCCGCTCCGCGCCAACGGTATGGGCAGGTTCAAATCCTTTTTCATAGGTCAGCTTTCGGGCGCGGTGGAAATTATCGCGGGAGTGACGGGCGCGCTTGCCGTCACCTTCGCAAGCGGAATTCTTCCTTACGCCTTGGCGTTTTCCGCGGGCGCTATGATTGCCGTCGTCTGCTCCGAGCTTATCCCCGAATCGTTCGCGGAGGGCAAAATAAAAGCGACGGTAGGGGTAATTTTCGGGTTTGCGCTGATGATGATTTTGGACGTCGCCTTCGGGTAATCCGCCGCCGAATATACTTCGCATAACTTTGTTGC
>DOCD01000187.1:3166-3613 GCA_003503945.1 Clostridiales bacterium
TACTTCGCATAACTTTGTTGCGCTCCGTTTTGCTTCGGTCACTATTATTGGCTTCCCCTAAGGGGAAGCTGTCGCAACCGTGAGGTTGTGACTGATGAGGTATCGTTGTATTACATTCTTAAAGTTAATCTGTTTTTTGCATATTTTTTATTGCTTTCCGCAATATAGTGATATGGAAAAGTTTAATAAAACGGCGGTTGTTGTCGGCGGAAGTTCGGGTATAGGCTGCGAAACTTGCGCAAGGCTTACAAGCCGCAGCTGGAACGTAATAAACATATCGCGCAGCCCGTGTAAAAATCCTAAGGTCAGAAACGTGATTGCCGACGTGGTGGCGGGCAGTACGTTTACCGACGCCATAAATAAAGTAGGTGAAAAATTCGGGCTTGACGTGCTCGTATACTGCGCCGGTTTTTCTATGGCGGCGCCCATAGAATACGCAAAGGAAAG
>DOCD01000164.1 GCA_003503945.1 Clostridiales bacterium
ATTGATAAAACAATCGGAGGATACATACAAATGAAGAAAAAAATTTTGGCAATTCTGACTATCGCGGTTATGCTGTTTGCTTCTATGGGAGGGCTGTCGGCGTTTGCGTTTGTGAGCTTGGAGGAATGCGACAAATGCTTTCAGTCAACAATGAACACGCTTTTAGACCGTGAAGACGTCGAGGGCAATTCGATTACCGCAGTGCGTAAACCTATATACGACCTGTTTTTGCAGCATTTGGGATACGTTTACGAGTTTGAACTTGTCGAGGGCGAGGGCTACGCAATTATAATCTGCGACGAAGGGAATTACGTTGCTCAGGAGGTTATGCCCCATTCCGAGAGCCCCTATTCGGAAGTCGGCGAAGAGGAGCAGTGCGTGTTTGTAAACAGCATGTCTTATTACAAGGCCGTTGAAGGGAAAATTTGCGATATTGCAAGCGGCGAAGAAATTTCTGCCGAAGCGTTTGACATTTTAAAGGAAAATGCTGTATTCTATAAGAACGAACAGTTAAGGGATCCCGAATACGTTACGGTTGAAATACATTACAGCACATATCAAATGGAAACTTACGGTATGGCTTTTGCTACTCCTGTGTTTTGCGGTTCGGGACTTACGAGCGGCTGTGCCGCAGTTGCGGGCGGAAATTTAATAGGCTATTTTGACAGGTATTACGAAGATTTAATTCCAAACCATCAAGCCGGTTATTATGTTTCCGAATATTATATTTATAATTACGCAGATACTTATGTTTATCAGGCAATTAATACCCTTTATGATGACATGGAGGGCACGGCGAACGGAATAACTGAATCGAATTTTAAAAGCGGTTTGCAACTTTATTGTGAAAGAAAGGGATTAACTTGCGATTTTAGTTCCGTAATGAGTTTGGGTAAGTTAAATTACAATTCGGTAAAAACGAGTATGCTGAATAACAAGCCCGTTGCACTTTTATTAAATACGTACAATATTTGCGATATTCAGATGTACAATAGCCAGAAAGAGCATGATTTGGTGTATACTAATTATTTTGGCAAACACGTTATGGTTGGTTTCGGTTACAGGGTTATGGTGTATAATTTGCCAGACGGCAGTATTAATAGTTATCGCTTTATTTATGTCGCAACCGGTTGGGCTGATCCAAATGACGCCTATTTCAATATAGAGTATAGTACAAATATTGTTTCCGCATACGGAGTAAACATCCATTGAGGTAATAAATGAACTTAAAAAAACAGTTAAAAATTAAAAAACAGAGGACGACCGAAGTCCCCTACACCGAAGAGGATAAGGAGTTTTACTATTCTCTTGTACAGCAGGTGGAGGCAAACGCCGCCGCCCGCGCCGCCGAAAAGAAACGTGTCAGTTTATGGAAGATTGTCACCCCAATAGCCACGGTTACCGCCGCGGCAATTATAACCGTCACTTGTATTTTTGCAACCAGGAGTAATAATGAGTTTCATTACAGCGACGAAAAAATAAAAAGCGAAGATTCTACGTTCGCTTCGTTAAAGACGGATTCGACATATTTTAATTTCGATCAACTTGAAGATATATCTTATAATGTAATATTGATGTCTGATACTCAAAGTAATGATAAATTATATTATCGTTTAAATTCAAGAATAAATTTGGATACGCTTGAATTAGTTGTAGTTATAAATGAAAGATTTAATTATAAGTTTGAAATTAAAGATGAAGTTACTAAAACTTTATCCGACTATTCATTAACATATAACAAAAAAGAGTATACTTCATCAAATGGATTTGACGGATTTACTTATTTGGGTAAAATACAAGTACAAACCGAAACTGTTTATTTCACATATAATCAACTACCCGCTTTGGGCGACGAGGCGTTTTTTGAAAGCATTCAACAAATAATTCAGGTCAAAAAATGATTTTTAACTGTTTAACCCCTGCATACAAGATTGCGTATACAGGGGTAAATCATTTATGCGGTTTTGATATTATAAGTATTTTAAAAAATCATTTTACTTTATAATTCAACGGTGTTATAATAGTTAAAAAGACGAGGGGTGCACTTATGAATATCTGGCACGATATTGACGAAAAAAGAATTTCCGAAAACGATTTCGAAGCGCTTATCGAAATACCGAAAGGCTGTAAGGCAAAATACGAACTCGATAAAGAAACGGGGCTTTTAAGGCTCGACAGGGTATTATATACCTCGACCGTATATCCCGCGAACTACGGGTTTATTCCGCGCACGCTAGCCGACGACGGCGACCCGTTGGACGTACTCGTTCTTTGCAACGAGATAATTTATCCTATGACCCTTGTTAGGTGTATGCCGATAGGAGTTATAAAAATGGTCGACAGCGGCGAGCTGGACGAAAAAATTATCGCCGTACCCGTGACCGACCCCAATTATAAACACTATTACGACATAAAGGAACTGCCGCAGCACATCTTCGACGAAATGATGCACTTTTTCGAAGTATATAAAATGCTCGAACACAAGACGACTACCGTAAAGGAAATAAGTCATAAGTACGAAGCGATTGAAATTATCCGCAAATGCATTAAAAACTACAACGATAAATATAAGAAAAAGTAAAAAACAAAGTCAAGCCGTTCTTGAAACAGAACGGCTTGACTTTATTTTTGTAGTATGGTAGTATGTAGTCGGTGAATTAATTCACTCGCAACAAGGATACCCTTTCAGGCGGTTTAGCTCTTCGCGGGGGAAATGGTGACATTTTCTTACAAAGGAGAGTATTTTATGAGTTTCGAATACATACTTTTATTTTTGAAATTAATTCAAATTGATAAAGTTACTTCGATTACCGTTACAAAAAATACGGTAACAGTGCGCATAAAAAAATAACCGCCCAGTTTAGACGCAATGGCGGTTATTTTTAACCAAAACACGAGCTAAACCGTTTTTTAAGGCTTACCCTTGTTGTGTTTTTATTTTATCACGGTTTACCGACTTTGTCAACAGTTTAATGCAAATATTCTCCGCGGCGCGCTTATTTCAGCGCGCCGCGTTTTTTGTATACAGAAAACCCCCAGATAGTCTGGGGGTTCAAAAAAGGCTTTTGCCGTTGAGATTGAAAAAATCACTCCGTTTGTGTAAAATAAAATTACGACTTGGCGGTTGTAATAAAAAACACAAACGGAGGACATTCAAATGAATGATAATAAAATTTTAGCACATACAAAATGGAATTGCAAGTATCACGTAGTTTTTGCGCCGAAGTATCGACGCAAAATATTTTATGCTGAACAACGAGAAGCAATAATGAAAATAATAAAAGAGCTATGTACGTGGAAAGGAATAGAAATAATAGAAGGAGAAATGGCAGTAGACCACGTACATCTGTTGCTTTCAATACCGCCCAAATTTTCAATATCGGGAGTAATGGGCTTTTTGAGGGTTTACGCACGAAATAGTCCCCGAACTCTTTCTCGGCTTTATCGCCCAGACCGGGAATGGGGAATTTGAAATAAATCACGATGCGCTCATTTGATAGCGTGATATGGTCAACATAGGTGGCGAGAAGCCGCCTTTTATATTGCGGGCTGTCGGCGTTCGCGCTTTCGATAAATTCGTTTATTTTCTTTCGGACGTCGTCAGCGGTTAGACCGGCAGGTGTAGCAGGGCAAAGGCGTTTGATTTCTCCGGCGAGAAAATCCTCGCGCCGGGACAGTTCGTCAGCCTTTGCGGAATAGGCGTCCTTCGTCAAACCTTCCAACAAGTAAAGGTCGAGCAAGCGGTCGCGCTGCTTGCGGACTTTCTCAAGTTCGGTTTTATATTCGTTGATTTTCTTTTCATCGCTGGGCTTTGCTTTTTTAGAGCGGACGAGCATCTCGGCCACAATCCAGTCCGCAGTATTACCCGTAAACAAAAAGTGATTGATAGCACCGAAGACGAACTCCTCGAGGGGTTCTTTTTCTATGTTTCTCAGATCGCACTTCGGCGGCTGGTAGTCGGGATCGCAACGGCGCGATTGACTCGCCCGTGAGCCTTTCCGAGCGCAGCGATAAAAGTATTTTACATAGTCGCGCATTTCGCCCGATTTGAGTTTGAACATGGAGCGGGACTTAAAGCCGTAGAGATGCGAGCCGCAGCATTCGCAGAACAAATAGCCAGTGAGCAAGTATTCTTCCTCCTTCAGACGGGGACGCGGACCGGTACGCCGCGCCGCCGTTTTTTCATACTGTCGCCAAAAGACCGCAGGTTCGACGATAGGCTCGACCGCGTTCTCGATTACGACCGGAGGCTTGCCGTCTTTGCTTTCAACGCCATAGGAATACCGCCCGGCGAGTAGGGTGCATTTTGTGAGCCGTGTGACGGCGTTCTCGTTGAAGAGCGTCCCGTGATGCGTTCTGATGCCCTGTGCAGCCGCCCAACGCGTAACGTCCGCGATGCTCTCGCCACCGTCCAGCCTGCGGAAAATTTCACGGATATTTGCCGCCTCTTCGGGAACAACGACATAGTGGTGGTTCTCGACCTTAAAGCCGTAGGGGATAGGCCCGGTAACGTGCTGACCTTTCAGGGCGGCTTCGGTTTGCCCCTTGCGGACTTCACGCGAAAGGTTACGGGAGTAATATTCCGCCATACCTTCCAGCACGGCCTCCATCATAATGGACTCGGGCGAATCGTCCAGCGGCTCCAGCACCGACATAACGCGAACGCCGTGTTCTTTGAGTTTATGACGATAAACGGCCGAAGCGTAACGGTCGCGGGCAAAGCGGTCTAATTTATGAACGACCACAGCCGAGAACGTGCCGTTCGCGGAATCGGCAATCATATTCTGGAAATCCTCGCGGTTATCGCTCGTTCCGGATTTAGCCTCGTCTATATAAAATTTTTTGACGGTGTGACCTTCCCGAGCCGCCCATTCGTTAATAGCGCGAACCTGCGCCTCGATAGAGTAGCCGTCTCGCTGGGCTTCGGAAGAGAACCGGCAATAGCCCACAACATCCATAGTAAAAATCTCCTTCGTAAATTAAGAAAAATCATCCTGCGCCGAACTGATGCGGACGAGTTCGAAGATGGTATCAAGAGCCGCCTTCGAGTTTATATCACGAAGGCGCAAAAGGATTTCAATTTTAGTGCGGGTCGGTTCGGAAACATCCGGAGATAGCGACTGCGTAACATCGCCATCATTATGGCGCGTCTCGGTCATCCAATCTCCGCGAAGAGAATCGACAAAGCCGTTGAACATTTCCTCGGGCGATTTGCCGAGAAGATAGTCGACGGATACGCCGAAGTAGGATGAAAGGGCAACAGCCTGCGGGGTGCTTAATTTGCGCTCGCCTTTTTCGAGACGAGCAATCGTAGTGTGCGAAAAGCCAGTGGCGAGCGCAAGGGCGCGAACCGAAAGACCGCGTAATTCGCGTAATTCTTTAACTCTGTGCATAGAGACCTCCTTCAAAGA
>DOCD01000038.1 GCA_003503945.1 Clostridiales bacterium
CACGGTCGGGTTGTTGTCTATCCCTATCATTATATCGTCCTGCCAGAAAAAAAGCCCCGAATTTTTATCGTACTGCTTCTCTTCGAAATACCGCATATACTTAACGAGCTTTTCAATATCGACCCAATCGAAGCCGCCTACAAAGCCGCCCGCAAGCAGCACGAACTGACACAAAAACGGCAAACACTGATTTAAAGGCGTACCCTTATCGTACTCCTCTTTAAAAAAGCCCTCGAAAAGTCCTCCCGCGGAAACCATTATGGGGATAAAACCGTCCGTTTCCTGCGCGTCGAGGAAATTCAAAACGCTGCCCCGCATATGCGCGCAAGCCGTTTTATACGACACCCCCGCGCGGGTCATTTGCTCTTCGCCGAAAATTTCGAACGCACGCTTTAAAGACAGCGCTTCCCAGTATGCATCCCAGCTCCAAAGCTCGGTCAGATACCCTGTGCCCGGCACTATAAACGGATATTTAAGATTTTTTACCGGCGACTTCAATATGCCCGTAAAATGTGTGATTATGTATTCTTCAATTTTCATTTTTCGATTACCATACCGTCGTATGCGACGGTTATCCCGCTGTCCTTAAAATATTCTTCGATTTCTTCATGAAGGCCCGCGTGGTTGTGAGTGATATGGGTTACCGTAAATGCGGTAGCTTCATCGGCGGCGCCCGCTTTTAAAAGCTCTTCTTTAAGCTTTTTATTTTCGGAAAAGCACATATGCCGCTCGTAATAGCCTCTCCCCATTGTGCTATCCATAATCACGAAGTCGTATTTTTTACCGTAACTAATGATGAAATCAAATGTTTCGGGGAAAGGATATCCCGTATCGACCAGATACAACAGCACGCTTTCGCCGTCGTCGATTATGTAATTGAACGGCTCCTCCTCGGGTGCGTGGTGCGCCTTTATCGGCGTGACTTTGTATCTGCCTATACTGTAAGTTTTAAATACCGTCAGCTTATGAATTGCGATATTGTCTTTTATTCCCTTTCGGATCGGAAAAATATTAAACGTGCCGTTAAACTTTTTCGCGACTTCGGCGTTACCGTAGATATTCAGCTTTTCGGCGCGCAAATTATGGGCAAAGTCCTCCCCGCGCGTATCCAGAATTTGCGGCGCGTAATGGTCGGAATGCGTGTGCGTTATCAGGCAATGCGCTATGTCGCCGAGATTCAAGCCCTGCCGCATACAATGCATATGCGTGTCGGCGGGCAAATCGATTAAAAGCTCGCCGTCGATAAGCGTCTGCGAAAGCGACCGAAGCGACTTACCCTTTGCCTTCCTCGCCGCGTTGCAGCGTACGCAACCGCAGAATAACGCAGGATACCCCTCGCCCCCGCCCGAGCCGAGTATTTGTATTTTCATATTTCTATCTCCTATATCCGCCCCTTTTCCGCCAACTGCTTTAAAATGGCAATTTCGTTTTTAACGCACTTGTTTAAGCGTTCGTCCGTTTTCCACCCTTCACGCTGTTCGTCAACGCCCTCGGTGTAGCCGTAAATTTTTATAAACTCAGGCAATAGCAGCTTTGCAAGGCACAGAGCCCTTTTTATATGGAAGGGCTCTGTTATTACCGTAATACTTTCCACCTGCATTATATCCGTCCGCTTGCATATTTCGGTAAGCGAACAGGTCATATTCTGAATGGTGTCGTATGCGCGCGGCTCTTCGATTATCGCATCTTCGGGGACGCCGAGTTTTAAAAGCTCCCGCTTTAAAACCGCACATTCCGTAACGCTCTTGTCCGAAACCGCCGCACCGCTTGCGATTATTTTTTCCGTGCCGCCCTTTTTGTAAAACGAAGCCGCGATTGCGGCGCGCACTCCCGCGTATTCGGGCGCGGTGCCGCAAAGAACGGCATAGTCGCTTTTAATTACCTCACCGTAGTTATCCGAAAATAATATTGCGTCTGTTTTGTCAAAATCCATAAAGTTCCTTAACACGCCCCGTTGATAAGCGTAACGGGCACGAAATATTTTTCGCCTCTGCCGTTTACGGAGATTTCGAGCGTGAGCGCGTATTTATACCTGTCGAGCGCGACGGGCGTAAATATAAAATCAAACGAATTAGTATGGTTCGCCTTGCTGCCGTGCCAGTGCTCCAGCCCGACGGCGCGCTCCGTTCCGTTTAAAACCTTCCAACCTTCGGGAACTCCGGTTATGCGGACGGTTAAATACTGCGATAAATAAAGTTTGTTGCAAAGCGTAACCTTTATTCGCTTTTCAACCCCTTCTTCGATTTTAGAGAGGGTTTCGCCGTAATCCGTTTTTACGGTGAGCCCGCTGAAATGAAAGCGCGCCGTGGACGGGCTTTCTTTGAGAAGCTCTTTGAAATTTTCCTGCTGGTAGGGATAGAACGCGTCTTCGTCGTAATCAAGGCAAGCCGAAGTGATTTCAAACCCGTGTTCTGTAAAACTGCACCTTTCGGAAGAAACCACGGGGAACTGCTTTACGACCCTTTCGCAAAGCGCCGAAACGCTTTCGGGTACGTTTAAAAGAAGGTCGGGGCGGAGCGTGCAAATCGCTATTTTTTCGGAACAGCCGTTTTCCCACTTAACGGGAATTTCACTTTCTCCGCCGATTATCCCGAGTATCGCGCCCAGAGTTCCCGCAGTGCAGTCGGTGTCCTCGCCGCAGTTTGTCGCAATGCATATAGATTTGCCGAAGTCGCCTTCGCCGTAAAGCCAGCCGATTAATATTATGCCTATGCTTGCGGGCGCGTCGTAGCCGTGCACGGCTTTGGGGATATCGTTATCTTTTTGCTGTACGGGGCACTTTTCGCTTGCGGGAACGGAGGGAACGCCCTTCCACTCTCCGCCTATTTCGCCGAAGCTGGACGGCTCGGCTATAAGAAGCTTCTTCCTCGCGGTTTTCCAGTCGTCGCCGTTTTTAAAGCATTGCAGGACAACGTTCACGGCGCTTCTTACCCCGCACTTTTCGGGAAGATAGGAAAGCCCGATATCTATAAGCTTATAAACGTCGCCTTCGAAGAACGCCGCCGCCTGAACCGCAGCCGTAAATACAGCCGCATATATGCCCTCGCCGCTATGGTCTACGCACGCGTCGTAGTAGGCGTAGTTTGCCGCAAGTGCAGGATTACCCGCGCAAAGACACGCCCATATCTCCGTGCGAATCCACGCGCCGTTGCTTTCGCGGTTTTCGTTTCTGAGATATCCCGAAAGGGGCGGAACTATGCCCATCGAGTAATTGTTTTTGCCCGTTCCGTATTCGGAAATTTCAGCCGATACGTAATTTTCCCAGTATTGCGCGAGAATATGGCTGTCGATATTTTTGCCCTCGTGCTCGACGGCGGCAAGCCATACAAGCTGTAAATCCACGTCGTCGTTGGGCACGGGCGAGGATACGTCCTGCATAAAGAAATCTATATCGTACACGCCGCGAAAGCATTCGAACGGCGCGCCGAGAGTACCGCCTATGTTTTTGCCGAGATAGCAACCCTTCACTTTGTCGCAATAGGTTTTGTAATGAATTTTCATAGTGTTTCCAAAAAAAATTTATTTACGGTATAAGTATACCCTTTAAATTGACGCATGTCAATATCGTTTTCAAAATCACCCCCGAAGCATTCCCGGCTTCGGGGGCTGAATTTAACCCTCAAAAGGATTAGGAGGAGGAAAATAACAAAACTTTTAATTCTACCAGTTTATTCCGTTTTGAATATTTTGCAAATACCCGCACGAATAACCGTATTTATCGTGTCCGCACTCGCTGTAACGCTCTACACCAAGCTCCGCGCAATCGTCTTTGAAAGCCGCGTCCTCAACGCCGTAAAACGCCGTTAACGCGTGACGGATAAATATACTTTCAAGCTTGATATGTCTGTAATAAATACTACCTTTTTCAACCTGCGAATACGCGGTGTTTATATAACCCAGCCATTTTTCAAGCGTAGCCTTATCCCATATTTCCGCCGTTGCAATTTCTTCGTTTATCTGACCGGTCAACGTATTCTTCTTCATATGCGCGATAAGCTCGTCGAAATACGTGCGCATCGTGCCGCCTGCCGCGCCGAAGTACGCGGGGAAAAATTTACCGTACAGCTCTTCCGCGGTATAACCCGAATTCCAGGCGAGTTTGGCGTTCATATATTCTTTAAGCGTTGAAAACGCAGTTGCGCCTATCTGATCCCACTGCCCTTCCCAGTAAATAAACTTAACATTGTACTGCACGCAGAAACGGTTTATTTCCGCCATAGCTTCGAACGAATTGTGCGGGAAAAGATAGTAGTTGAAATTTGTATTATACAGCCATAAATAGATGTTTTCGGAAAACTGCGACCACTTTTGTATCTGCTCTGCCGTTGCCGCGTTTGACGGGTCGGAGAAAGATACGTTATAATTCGCAGTAATGGGCGCATAGAACACCGCCACGTTGTCGCGGCACTTCGTATATTCGTCCAACGTATTCGGGGCTTGTTCCGTTCTGTTGTAGGCAAAGAACAGAAGCCTTACGTGCGGATAGTCGGCTTTCAGCTTATCGGCAACGTCGTTGATGAACATAATTACAGCCGCCGAATTGCTTTGGTACTTATCGTAAAGCTCGGTACACTTGTCGCAATGGCATATTTCTTCGTTGTCCTGTATGGTGAAAGTTATCGTAGTCGCATTCGGACTCTTTGCAAGGTACTCTTTCATCTTTGCATATACGGTTTCGACCATGAGCGAATATTCGCTTGAATTGCCGCGCGCCGTATAGCATATCTGGAAGGGTATATATACGCCCGAACCTGCATTTTCTTCGTAAGCCGCAGTCGAATACCACGAAGGGTGTGCGCTCTGATATGTTTCGTAAGGCAGATAATTGAAAGAGTTATGCCAGTAGTTGCCGAACATAACAAGGTCGGTCGCGTTGCCATAAACCCTGTCTTCGGTCAAAGCAAACACGTCGCTCTTTGTCAGCATACCCATTGCGTGAACGGTTTTTTCATCGTCAAGCCGGTTTGAAGGAAGCGCCATATCTATGTCGGCTTTACCTATTATTTCAAGCCCGTAAGGGAAAGCTACGGTATCGCCGCAATTATAGACGACCGTGTCCGCCGCGAACGTTTCCATACCTATAGTGTAATAAAGGAAAGCGTAAACGCCGTTGCGTAGCCCGAACTCGGTTTCCCCCATAATGAATATGCTTTTGCCTTCGGCTACGATATAGTAACCGCTGTTGCCGAGGTTTTCGGGCATTGAAAGCCCTGCCTGATTAAACAGGGCTTCGTTGCCGATTACTATCCATTTACAATTTTTATTCCAGGTTTGCGCGGAGGAAGCCTCATCGAATCTTACTCCGCATCCGGAAAAAAATTGTCGTTTACTATTGCCGTCAGTTCGTCGTCGCCGCTTACGAGCGAATAATTCGTAGCGCCGCTTTGTACTACGGGCTCAATATCCTTGGGAACGCCGTACAGCGAAGTTACGTAGAAAGTTTTACCATTAATAGGAGTGCCCGAAAGCCAAGTTTGCGTATAAATTCTCAAAGTAATCTTACTTAAATCGGTTGAAGCGCCGTCCGAAAGATTTGCAATCATATCGCTATCCAAAATTACTTTGACCCAGGTGTTGGCAACAAGCTGCGTTTTATCTTTCCAGTATGCACCCGCGCTTACATTCGTTATCTCGTTATCGGACTGCAAATAAACGTAAAAATATAATTCTGAAAATTTACCTGCATTGCTATCAAAAGTCAAGCACGGCGTCAACCCTACGTCATCGGTAGCCGCAATCACTTTAAGCACACCGTTTTCCTTAACGTTAGAGTCGTTAAGTCCTTCCGGTATCCCCGTTGTGATATATTCTGTAACAGAACCGTCCTTAGCTGTTGCCCCATAAATGTTGTTTATCTGCATTTCGCTTGTCTGTCCGTTAACGACGTGTTCGTTAATATAATCCTTATACGCATTTACTTTACTTTCGCCGATAAGGAACTTATACGTCGCCGTAGGATGAGATGTAAGCCAAGAGCCGCAATCCGTCCCGCCAATGCCGAACTTGTTATCGTCGGTATTAAACGCAAACTGCGATGTAAGTATAAATTTGTCGTTTAAAAGCAAGTAATACTTATCTCCGCTGCGGATTGCCGTAAACGTAACGGGGTTTTCTTCGGTCGCGGCTTTGCATAAGTCTATAACGGACGCGTCAAGTTTTATAAGTTCCTGCCCGTCGCTGTGTTTTGCGCCCATAGCATATACAGATGCGTTACCTGCGGAATGCAGACGGATTTGGAAATTTGCGTTATTACCTACGAGGAAGTCAAGAGAATACCAAGCATCGCCGAGGTTAGTAAATCCGTACGCCTTTGCTTCCATTACCCAGTACGTAGCTTCGCCCACCGATTTGCCGTTGAACGTATAAGCTCCGCCACTCCAGCTATAAGTAACCGCTTCTTCTTGCGCCTCGTTATCCGATATCCAAGTCATTGCCGTTACGTCTGCAAGAACCGCTTCAACTGTATGGGTTGCCGCAGTAGTCGTGAACTCGCCGTTAAAAATACGCTGTTCGTTGGTCGTGCCTTTGTCGATAATGTAATAATCAACCACTTTGCCGCCGAGCTTTGCTTCGTCGAAAGAGAGCGTAACCATTGCGCCACGGGCGTATTCGGTTTCTCCGTCGGCGGTTAAAACGCCGTCGCAGAGCGTAAGCGTGGAAATATCGGAATATTCCGCGACTACTTCGTACAGTTCCGTTGAATTTACAGTGAACGTATTACCCGAAATCGGTTCGCCGTTTACCGTAAACCGTAAGAATTTTGTACCCGCTTCCGCTTCGTCCGCAATTAGCGTTACCGTATCGCCCAGATGATAGACGCTTTGCTCCGCAGATGCTTTGGTAAAGCTGATATTTGCCGTAAGAGAGTCTACAAACAATCCCGTTTTGCCTTCGCCCGTAACGTACTTGATGTCAATTACAGGGTTACCGTAATGCGTATGTCTGTCGGCATAACCAAAATCATCGGTAGCAACGCTGCTGTTGTGGTAATTACTTATATTGACATTAACTAATACGTAAGTAACATTGTTTTTATCGGATACGTATATAACAATATTATTTCCACTGCGTACAAAAGTTACGTCTACAGGATTTTCACTGCTTGCACTCTTAATTAAATCAATTAAATCTACGTTATTTAATGCAATAGCAGCGTCATAGTGCTGTCCGTACACGGTAGCCGTATAGGTGCTACCGGAAAATGCAATTTGCAATATTTGTGATGTTCCGCCGATGTACACACCGAGCAAACTGCCCCAGTCACCTGAAGAAAGATCGGTTACCTTATAGGTCATTACCCACTTGTCGGCATTACCGAATTTCTTTACAAAAATGCTTTCGCCCGCATTAGCTTCTTCCGTGCCGTCCGTTGTTGCTTCGCACCACGTCATATCCGCCGCGTTATCAACGAATATTGCCGCAACTTTATGGGTTGCAGAAGTAGTTACGAAAGTGTTGCCGGAAATTACCTTATCGTCCACTTCGAAACGGTCGAGCACCTTACCTGCGGGTGCGGTGGCGTCGTCTATTACAAGCGTTACGCTTGCGCCCCTGCCGACCGTAATCTTACCGTCTGCCGCGCCTTCTACCGTTACGCCGTCACCCAGATTTACTGTTGAAATTTCCGAAAATTCAGCGCCTATTACAACGGCCTGCTTGCCGAGCACATAGGTGTTCCCTTCGAGCTTTTCGTCGTTTACGGTAAAGTACGCGAAAGCCTTACCTTCGGGCGCGCCGCTGGGGGAAAGGGTTATCGTCTGTCCCTCTCTGAAAGTGCCCGTAACTTCTATATAATCCTTAACGCGTTCGTCAACCGTTACCGAAACTTCGTCGTAAAGCACGCCGTATACAGCCGTAAGATACACAACCGTGCCGGCTTTTGCCTTGTCGAAGCTGTAAACGAATTTATCGATACTGTTTTCAGCCCAGACGGATTTTTCGGAAATGTTCTGAGGGGCTTTATCTCTCGTAAAGCTTACCTTAGTCCACTGCCCCGCAACGATATCCACATCGCGGCACCACCAGCCGCCGATTTTGATACCCGAAACGTCGGCGCCTTTATCGGCGTAGATATAGAAGTAAATTTCCTTATAAACGTCAAGGTTATTTATAAGCGTTTTATTGAGCGCAAACGCTTGCTCGCCGCCCTTTAAAGTCACTTTGAGCGAACCGCTTTCGTCTATAGCACCGTCGGAACCCGTATATTTAACGTCGGTCACGTACTCGATTTTTTCGGGCATCCAACCGCTCTGCGTCGGGTGGTAGGAAAGTCCGTCCTCCGCTACCGTGCCGATTTCGTTGAGTTTGTCGCTTCCCGTCTGAATTTTATCCTCGAACACCGCTTTTACGGTATGCTCTTCGTTTTCCGCTACGAACGTATTTCCGACGATAAGCGTATCGTCGACGGCAAAGCCCTTGAAGTATTTCCCCGCAGGAGCGGCGCCGTTGAATTCGAGTGTAACCGTCGCGCTTCTGCCGACCGTTAATTTACCGTCCGCCGCGCCTTCCGCCGTCACTCCGCTGCCGAGCGTTATAACCGAAACGTTGTTATATACGACGCCGAATGTAACTTCTCCCGCGCCGAGCACGTATGTATTGCCCTTGATTGGTTTGTTATTTGCCGTAAAGTACGCAAACGCTTTGCCCGAGGGTGCTTCCGCCGCCGTGAGAGTTACCGTTTCGCCCTCTTTGTACTGCGTGCCGTTCACGGGTGCCGAAACGGTAAGACTGTCTTTACTGTCATCTGCGATTTTTACCGTCGCGTCGGCGTAAGGAACGCCGTAAAGCGAGGTTACGTAAACGGTTTTGCCTTCGCCGCCCATTATTCTGTAAATGAAGTTGGAGCCTTTGCTTCCCGCCGCGAACAGCTTGCCGCTTACGCCGTCGGCGTCGTAAGGATTGCCGCCGTTCGTATTCAACCCGGCGTCCTGATAAACGGTTACCTTCGTCCACTGTCCCTTTACCGCCGCAGTATCGTTGCACCACCACGTGCCCGCCTTCACTCCGTCGTCAAGGGTGTAAATGTAGAAGTAAACCTCTTTATAGCCCGTGAGCTCGCCGCCGACCGCTTTCGTAGCTTTAACCGCCACGTCGCCGCCGCCTGCGGTTATTTTAAGCGAGCCGCCGTTTGCAACCGCGCCGTCCGCGCCGTTATAATACACGTTGTCGGTAAATTCGAGTTTTGCGTTTCCGTCGTGCATAGCCGCGGAAGAAACGTCGTTGAGCTGCGAACTCGCGCTCGCATTTTTATCCGCCGTTTCAACCGTTACCTCGTAGGTTATTCCCTCCGTCGGAATAAACGAATTGCCGACGATTGCTTCACCGTTTACCGAGAACGCGACGTAATATTTCGCGTCATCGGTAAGCTTAAGGTATACGGGTACGTTGCGGGCAACGAGTATCGTTCCCGTTTTTCCGTCCGCCGTGATTACTCCGTCGGGAAGTTTAATCTTGGAAATCAGATTGTACACGACGCCGAAAACATTGTTCCCCGTGAGGGTGAATTTGTTGCCTTCCAGCTGTTCGCCGTCTGCGGTAAAATATGCAAACACCTTGCCGTCGGGCGCGGGCTTTGCGGTAAGCGTGACCGTTTCGCCCACTTTATACTGCGTTCCGTTTGCGGGAGCGGATACCGTAACGTTTTCGTCCGTCTTGATAAACGCGTCGGGATAAGGCATACCGTAAACCGCGGTAACATACACGGTTGCTCCTGCGGGAGCGCCCATAATCCTGAATGCGAACTTTTCAATTCCCGCTTCCCAGACTTTTGTATCGCCGTTGCCCTCAATTGTACCGGGAGCAAGATTTCTGCGGAAAGAAACTCTCGTCCACTTACCCGCAACGAGGTCGGTATCGCCGCACCACCAGCCGCCCGCCTTAATTCCGCTTGCGTCGGTATATGCGTAGAAGTAAATTTCCTCATAAGCGTCGAGGCTGTTCACGAGCGAATTGTCGAATGCGAATGAATTCTCGCCGTTGTCTTTTCCCGTAACCAGCTTGATTACGCTGTTTTCGTCCACCGCTTTGTCCGAGCCCGTGAACATTACGTTTGTAACGTGTTCAACCGAAGCGGGCTTCCATTTTTCGCTGCCGTCGTCGTTCTGTGCGTACAGAACGTTCGTATCGGTGATATCGTTCAGCTTTTCGGCGCCCGTTTCTATCTTGTCGCCGAATAAAACGATTATGTTATGCGATTTTTCCGTTATATGAATTTCGTTGCCGTAAAACGCTTCCCCGTCGACGTAGAAGCCGACGAAGTACTTGCCGGAAGGCACCGTGCCGTTATAGTCGAAAATAACGTACGTATCCTGTGCAACGTATATTTCACCCGTTTTGCCGTCGGCGGTTGATATACCTTCGCCGAGTGTAAGCTTGGATATGTCGGTATATATAGTTTCGACGACGGTATCGGCATCCGATATACGGAAGGTATTCCCCTCGATGCGCTTGCCGTTTACCCTGAAATAGGCGAACATTTTGCCGACGGGCGCGTCGTCGGGTTTAAGCGTTATCTTATCGCCCATATAGTGTTCGCCGTCGTCCTTCACGTTGTTTACAGTCAGTTGTGCTTTGTAATATTCCTTAAAGTACAGCTCTGTTTTAGCTTTGCCGGCAACCGCCTTGAAATTTTCCACCGTGGCGCCCACGTTGCTCCTTCCGCCGTAGCCGAAGCCGTTGCCCGACACGCCGAGCTCGGAGAATTGCACCGCGCCGACGAAATATGTCTTTTCTTTGCTGATTATAAAGCACCTTATTTCGTCGCCCGCACGGACGAACACCGCCTTTACGGGTTCGCTCTCGGTGCGAAGCAGCGTATACACTTCGTCGGGAAGCTTGACTCCGTCGCCCCACTTCCAGACGCCGCCGTAACCCGCAAACTTGCTGTGCTGTTCGTCCGAAAGCTCGATGCCGACAAGCTGATCGTTGCCGCCCACGTAAACGCCGAAGTACTTCCAGCCGTCGTTGACGCCCGAAACGTCGTACGACATTACCCAGTAATCCGAGTTGCCCATATACTGTGTCTGCGCGTCGTCGCCGACGGGGTTAAGCTCGTCGAAGGTCGCCCAGGTCATATTGTCGTTTGTAAGCTCTCCGTCGGCGTAAACGACTTCGATTTTATGCTTTTCCTCCGTGGCTATAAAGCTGTCGCCGGGGATAATTTCGCCGTCCACCTTGTAATAGTCGACCGTCTTGCCCTCTATCGGTACGGCGTTGAGATCTATCCTGTCGTTGATAAAATACTTCGTGCCGTTAAGCGAAACGTTTTCGCCCAATTCGAGCTCGGTTCTGATTTTGGGGGTCGCGTACATTGCCGAAAGATAGAAATCGCCGTTGGGAATTATCTTCTGGCCGTAGTCGAACACAAACCTTATCGTCATTCCCGTTATGTCGACCAGCCCTATGGGTTTCGTGTTGTTCGCCGACATATTGTTTCCCCAGGCGCGGGTATTCCACGTAAGTTTTGTCCACTGCTTTGCGGGCACTTTGGTGTCGTTCCACCACTGCGAGCCCATTATTATATCGTTTTCGCCGTCGTTATAAACGAACATATACAATTCTTCATATTCGTTTATATCGATAATCGCGGGCACGTCCATGACTAAAAGCCCTTCGTTGTACTGCGTAGGCGTTTCGCCGTTGAACGACACCTTATACGAACCGCTTTCGCCTTCGTAAGCGTGCGCGCCCTCCTCGTCCTTGGAAACGAATCCGCCCGTATACGACGACTGATAACAGCTGACCTGCTTTTCGCCGAACTTTTCGTCCAGATAAAGCACTTTGTTTTCGACGACGTTTTCGGGGCTTTCAACCTTGCGCGCGTATTTGTAATCGTTCGCGTTGCTCGCCGCGTCCTCGACGTGGATACGTATTTCGTACGTACCGCTTGCCCTATCCACTTTAAAGCGTCCGCTCTCTACCTTGACCTCGGTTTCCTTATTGCTTTCGTCGATATAGAATACCTTTGCCCAGCACTTTTCCCTTACGAAGTCGCCCGAAAGCGTATATGCGGGCACCTTGTAGGAGTTACCGGGTATAAAGAACTTGGGGATAGAGCTGTCGTCGCAGTTTATAACGGGCGCTGTTCTGTCCGCGAAATCTATCGAAACGGTTACGTCTTTAACCTTTCGGGTTCCCGCAGAATAGACGAAGCTGTAAACGCCCGCCTCGTCGACGGTTATCGCCGAGCCGTAGCTTTCGGCAAGCTCTTCTCCGTCGGCGTCCTTAACCGATTTAAGGTACACGTTGTACCCCGCAAGTATCATTCCTTCGTTGTCTACGACGTTGTAGTCCGGTATCACGTACGTACCGAGGTCGGCTTCCAGTTCGGTGGGCGCGTCAATGCGTCTTCCCGACCCCGAACACCCCGAAGCCATTACCGCGCCGGCACTGCCGCCGATTGCAAATACGGACAGCAATGCTATAAAGGCCGTTTTCTTTTTCATTTCAATTTCCCCCTGTTTTTATTCGCTCGTTTCCATAGCTTTTATTATGTTAGCCCAGTTGGAGCTTAAATCCGTTTTGCATACGCCCAGAATCGTCGTTGCCGAAGTTCCGTCCCAAAGTTGCTTGTCTATTCCGCTTACTCCGGGCAAATCGCCCAACCCGCCGCGGTACGCCATAGGCGAAGCGTTTACGGGGAATACGGGCACGAAATCGTTGCCGAAAGCGTTATAGCGCGTTTTGACGAACGCGGACATAAGGTTGTCGTCGGGGACGTAGCTCGTAGGATATGTAAGCCCCTGAAGCTCGCCCGCGATTATCTTCTGCGCGCGGTCGGAATACATATATACCAGATAATCCTTAGCTAATTTTTTCTTGTTTTCGGGGCGGTATGAAGGTATTCCCATCGGATAGTTGGGCGTTGCCGTATAGCCCATAAGCCTTGCCTCTTTTACGGTCTGAAAGTCCTCCGCGCTGACGCCGGCAACCTCCGTCTTGCCCTCGTCGACGGCGGTGACCACCTCCGCGAGCTTCGCCTCGGTACCTACCGTGGAAAGCTTTTCTGCAAGCTTGCTTATGACGGGGTTACGCATCATTCCTATATCCTGAGGATTGAGCATAAGCGACGAGGACATTTCGTTTTCCAGCCAGTCGCCGTTGACCATAAAAGCAACCTTCTTATTGTCGTCTACGTAGCCGTTGGAAAGGAAGGTATCCTGCGCTTCCGTAAAGCCCATACGCCCCGAATGCTGGTGCATATAGCCGTTCGTGCTCTTCATTAATTCGCCCAACGTATCAAGCGCGTATTTTCTGCCCGCCGCGTTGTTTATTTCCTGACCTACCTTCCATTCGGAAGAGGCTTCGTCCCAGTACTTGCCGTAAAAATAATTCTGATAGGATTCAAGCCCCTCGTACTGCGCCCACCATACTACGCCCACGTAATCCCAGTAATAGTTGATGCCCGTGGAAGTGGCGAACGCATAATAACCCTTGCTTTTAAGCTGATTCGCCATATCGAGAAGCTGATTCGTGGTTTTGGGAAGCTCCCATTTGCCTTCGCCGAAAGCTTCGTTGAGCGTACCTATATTGTAGCAGAAGGCCGAAACGGAGTTGTTCGTGAACATCTGATATCTCTTTCCGTCGTTTGCTTCGGCGTATTCGTAAAGACTTTTGTTGAATTTATCCTTTATGGGCGCGCTCTCCCCTTCGGGCGTTGAATCGTAAACCTCGGTCAGATCCTCCAAAAGCTTCGAGTCCTGCGACTGATACATATTCAGAAGAGGCATAACTATGTCGTTCTTTTCCTGTTTGGACTGCAGAAGCGACTGAATTTCGCCCGTCTGGTGACTTGCCACGTACTTGACGGTAACGCCCGTAAGCGCCTTGTAGTCGGCAGCCAGCTTGTTGTAAACCTCCTTGCCGAATCCGCCTGACTTATAATGAACGGAAATCGTTCCGCCGCTTCCGCCGCCTCCGCCGTTTTCGTCGTCGCAGGCTGAAAACCCGAACGCCATACCGAACGCCATTGCCGCGCTGATTGCAACACAACCTAATTTAAAAATCTTTTTCATACTTACTTATGCTCCTGATTATTTAAGTTTTACGGGAATTACGAATATACCTTCGCCCGGATTAAGTTTAAAATCGACTTTATTGTTTTTTACTTCGTAAATCTTCCTTTCGCCGCCGCGGTAAACTATTGCGCGGTTTGCGTCGTTGAACTCGAAGCTTACTATGTCCTTCTGGTCGTCGGTGGGGTCGGTGAAGTTGGTCACCATAAGTCCCGCCCTGCCGTCCTTGTCCTTGAACTCGCCGATAAGCGTATCCTGCGTTGCCGAAACGCTCTTCGCGCAGGCAAGCTTTTCAAGTTCGGTATGGAAACCGAATGCCTGATTTTCGTATTCGGGGTCGTCGGCGGTGTTTACGGTGCCTTTCAGCCCCATAATTCCCTCCCATTCGAAGTTGAGATATACATGGTCGAATGCGGAAATTTCTTCGTTTACTTCCTTAGCCATCTGATAGTATTTGGTAGGCTTGCAGGAAACGTCGTTTTGTACGCAGCCGCCGCCGAAGTTAAGGAAAGACTGACGGTAAGTAAACCAGGTAAAGCCCTTTACGCCGAAGCACATATCGGTGTAAACCTGATATAAAAGCTCCGATTTGTCGGTTATTTCGCGTTGATTGACAAGCGCGCCAGACGAGCTGTAATTTTGTATAAACATATGGAATTCCGCTCCGTCCGCCCTGTGTTCCTTTGCAAGGTCCGCGTAACAGCTCATATTATACAGCCAGTCGGTCTGAATGGAATTGCCGTCGGGAGAGATTAAAAGAGGATAAATATCGGTCGATAAAATCTTCCTGCCGTTTATTTTGGATAAAACATCGTTGTACAGCATAGACGCGTAATTGTACGTTTCGTCAAGCTGGTTGGGCGACTTTGCGTGATACATATCTCCGTTCACGAACAAAGTTACGTCTTTGCCCGCGTAAATTTCGTTAAGCCGTTCGATACGCTCCGCCACGTCGGGGAACACATTTTCGTACGGTTCGTCCCATACGTTAATCATATCGACCGCGGGATATACGCTGTAATCGGTTTCGTCAAGCTCGACTTTGTCCGCATTTGCAAGCGAAGTATCCATACCCACGATTGCCTTGATGCCCGCCTTTTCGCAGTTTATAAGCTGCTGCGTAAATTCGGGCGTGCCCCTCTTTGCCATTACGCCGTCGATAAACATATGCGTAAGCCCCATTTCAGCCGCCAGTTTATAGTCGGCTTCCGTGTTAATGGGAGGGTCCCATCCGCCTATCCACATATACCTGTCGTTTTCATACTCGGGCAGTTTGTCTTCCGCGTTGGAATTGTCCTTACACCCGACTAACGACAATGCGGTAACCACCGCAAGCGCCACCGTTAAAGCCGACTTTTTGCCGAACCTCATACATAAACCTCCAATTTATTCATTATATTAATAGTTTTTCGTACGGAGCTCTCCGTACGGCGCATATAGAATATGCGCAAAATTTTCAACCTTTTATTCCGCCTACGCTCATCGATTCCATCATAGTGTTCTGGAAACAAACGAACAGCACTATTACGGGGATAACGCTTATTATAAGCCCCGCGAACAGCACGGGATAATTTATGCCCCTCGTCATTTCGAGCTGGAATATATATAGCCCCGAAGAAAGCGTGGGATATGACTGCAAAAACAGCGTGGGGAACATATAGTCGTTCCAGCGGTTTACCACCGCGACAATGAACAGCGAGCCTATTACGGGCAGCGCCTGCGGAAGCATAATCCTGAAAAATACTTTCAGATGGCTTGCGCCGTCTATAAAGCCTGCTTCCGCATACGTCCAGGAGAGCGTCCTGAAAAACGAATATAAGACGATGAATTCAAAGCCGAAGCCCGCCATAGCCGTGACTAAAAGCAGCGGACTGTCCATAATCCCCAGAGTGTCGTATACCCTGTACTGCGACGGGAACGAACCTACTATGGGTATCATCATCGTAAGAATGGCAACCCCGTAAATTACTCCCCTGCCGGGGAATTTGTACTTCGAAACGACGTAAGCCGTCACCGAAGAGGTGAACACCGTTAAAAGCGCGCCTCCGCACGAATACCAGATTGAATTCCAGAACATTACGAACATATTCTTTTCGTTGGCTTGCACCGCCGTAAACGCCGTCCCGTAGTTGGAAAACAGCCATTCCTTGGGTAAGCCGTTAATGTTCTGGTTAAACTCCACCTGAGATTTCAGCGAAGCCGAAATCGCCCATAGCATAGCGAATATAAGCGTAAACGTATAGAGGGCGAAAATGATGAACACTATTATTTTGGCAGCAAGAAAATCCTTGCTCGTATGCTTCAAATCCCTTTTCAATGCCATTAGTTTTTTCATAGCGCGCTCCTTAATAAGTGACCTCGGGGTCTATTTTGTTGAACACCCAGCGGGCTATAAACACGATGGGAACGCTTATAAAAGTAAAGAACATGCCGACCGCGGCGGGATAGTTCAGATCTACCGCCTTCTGGGTCTGGCGGTATATCCAGAACGATATCGTCATAGTCGCGGGATTATCCACCTCTACGCCCGCGCCCGCAAACAGAAGAATGGGCCCCGTACTGTTGAATATCGAAGTTATTAAAAGTATAAGCGTAGTCGAAAGCGTGGGCCAAACCATCGGCAGTATTATCTGCGTAAGCTCCCTGTACCAGGGCACGCCGTCCAGCGCCGCCGCCTCCATTACTTCTTTGGGCACGCGGCTCATCGCGCTCTGATATAAAAGCATATTCACGCCGAACCCCGTCCAAATCGTATAAGCAATTATGGTGCCCGTAGCCGTCGAGTCGTCCGTCAGAAGGGGAGGAACGCGCACGCCGAACAGCGAAAGCAGGAAGTCGATGGGTCCGCCGTAGTCTATAAGCTTTTTATAGACGGTAACGAACAGCACCGCGCTGATTATAGACGGCAGGAAGAATACGACGCGGAAAAACTTGTATCCCCATACCTTTTTGTACAAAAAGTACGCCACTATAAACGACGCGGGTATAAGGCACACGCCCGCAGCGAAATATTTGAGCGTGTTTTTAAGCGCCGCAACCACTACCGAAGTGGGATTGCTCCATTCGTTGAAAAAACGGCTGAAATTATAAAGCGACCACTTGAACAATTCGGTTCCGTCGTCCGCATAGCCGTCGAATTCCTGAAACGCCATCGCTATGGAATTCGTGTTTATCCAGACGTAAAAGATACAGAACTGAATAATGGGAAGAATAAGCATTCCGTAAGCAAAAACGTATTCCGCGATTTTGCGCTTGGTAAGCTTCTTCTTTTTCTTTTTTTCAGGTTGCTGTTCTTCAGCCTGAATTGTTTGACCGTTCAATTCTTCCGTCAGCTCCATTTATTTTCCTCCTCGCAATAAATTATTTTTCTATGGCAGCCGCCTGTCTGTTGCACTCCGCGATTTTAC